>JBMCMH010000123.1:0-7345 GCA_048614515.1 Alkalispirochaeta sp.
GG
Source organism: Alkalispirochaeta sp. (assembly GCA_048614515.1). Taxonomy (GTDB): domain Bacteria; phylum Spirochaetota; class Spirochaetia; order DSM-27196; family Alkalispirochaetaceae; genus Alkalispirochaeta. Next base: position 3 of record JBMCMH010000123.1, read on the forward strand.
AGAGCTCGACGCGGCGCGCCCCACCCTCTACATCCTGGCGGAGCACTGGGCGGAGACGGCCCGGCGGTTTCTCAAGACCCACATGCCCCGGACGGATACGAAGGTTCTCGGCGGACACATGATGTTCTGGGAGCACGCCGAGGCGTTCAACGCGATCGTGGCGGAGTTTGTCGACAGCCTCTGACGCCGCTCTTTATCCAAGAGCTGCCGCGAGATAACCTGGCAGCTCCCGGCGATCGCCCTCGGTGAGGTCGATCATACATTGAACTGCCGTTCTGCAGAGTATCGTTCTCACCCCAACGCACAGTACCGGATCGGCCGGGATACACGACACTCCGTGTCGCCCCCCCGGCTGCTACTGTAAAGGCATGTGCATGAGACCGTGGAAGGACACACTGTTCCCGGACGCGATGCCGGGACGCAAGAAAGAGGGCGCCCGCAGGGTGACTTCTCGCAGTGGCCAGGAGAGATGAAAGAACACGCGATCGGGTCCGTCGTCTGCCTGGCACCGGACGAACAGGTCGCCGCCGAGAGTCCGGAGAAAGGCATTCTGTCTGAGCTCTGCTTCTTCGTCGAGCCGGGTGGAACGTTGGTCCCGGCGGAGGCTGTCCCCACTGCAGGTAAACACGATCGTCGCCTGCAGAGCGTTTCGACCAAGGGTGTCGCTGAAGCAAAAGTGGATCTCAGGGTCCACATCCTCGAGGTGACGCCTTACGGCAGGCACCCCCCGATCCGGTTTGGCCCGCTGGGAGGGGCGATGAGCTCCGCAGAACGCACGTTCGATTACCGAGACCGGAAATGAACGTAGCGGCAGCGGCATTGCCTCACGCACATTTTTGATTGTCCGCGTCTTCAACTCATAGTATGCTTATACAAGCATTATGCGCAAAAGGGGGTTTTAATGCGTTTACGAGGATTTCTCCAGATGATGATGGCGGTGCTGTTGCTTTCGATGTTCGTGGTCCCGTCGGTGATGGCCGGGGGAAGTGCGGAGGAAGAAGCGGGCTCCGCCGACGGTGGTGAGTCCGCGCCGTCTCCGACGCAGCTGGTTTTTGGAACGGGCGGAACGTCCGGTCTGTACTACCCGATCGGCGGCGCTCTTAAAACGGTCTTCGAGGAAAGCCAGATGGTGAGGGCGGTGAACGTCGAGTCCACCGGGGCCTCAGTGATGAACATCAACAACATCGATTCAGGTATCAATCAGGTTGCGATCGTCATGAGTGACGTTGCCTACGATGCGCGCAACGGTCGTGGTCAGTTTGAGGGCAATCCAGTCGACGTCCAGGCGATCGCGGGGCTCTATCCAAACGTCGTGCAGGTGGTAGCGACCGACTCGAGCGGGATCACATCGATCGAGGATATGCAGGGTAAGCGCGTCGGTGTCGGTCAGGTCGGATCGGGGGTCGAGCAGAGCGCCCAGAAGGTGCTCGAGTCCGCCGGACTCACCTATGACGATCTCGGTCAGGTGACCAACACGGGCTACGCCGACAGTGTCCAGAGCATGAAGAACGGTACCCTCGACGCGGCGTTCTTCACCTCGGGTATTCCCAACGCCAATATCGTCGATGTGATGCAGACGATGGATGTCGTGTTCGTTCCTGTGGACGGTTCGGTGGCTGAGACGCTGATCGAGAACTACCCCTTCTACGAGAACTTCGAGATCCCCGCGGGGGTGTCGGCACAGTATGACCTGGACGCAGCAGTGCAGACCGTTGCGATTCGCAACTTGTTGATCGTCAGCCCCGATCTGCCGGAGGAACTTGTCTCCGAGCTGACCGGTCGCTTCTACGAGTATCTCGGGAGTGAGCAGGTAACGATCGACGCCCTCCGCCAGTTTGATCGGGACGCGATGGACCGCAACCTCGTTCTGGAGCTCCACCCTGGAGCACAGCAGTTCTACGGCTCCCGTTGAGGCGATCGACCGGAAGCCCCGCCCGGTGCCGCGGTGGCGGCGGGCGGGGTTGTGCGGTTGTCAGGGGCATCGGGAGGGAACGGTCGCAGAGACAGGCCGTTTTCGCCGGCGAGTCGCCCTTCTGGGGGTCGCTCTCTGGGTGATCATGCTCCCGGGCAGTCCCCCGTCTCCCGTCGCGGCGGCGGGGCGGAGTGAAGAGTCGCCGTGTCTGGAGGTATCCCGGGACGGCGAGCCCTTCGCTACGTTTGTCCTCGACAGGCCGCTTGTGTTCGAGGTCTCGTGGATCCACTCCGTCGAACACGAGGAGTGGCGGGAGGAGTTTGTCGCCGATCCCGCCGGAGAGATCCGGGTCGAGGCGACTCGTTTTCGCACGTTTGGAGCGGGAGTTCCCGATTCCGCGCCGGAGACCCGCCTCGAAGAGGGGTGGGTGGTAATGCGCGGCTTTGATCGGGTCGTCGATCCCCTCCTTATTCGCGCCAACCAGGAGACGTTCCACACGTTTACACTTGACGACGAGGTTCGACAAATGGAGCCGGGGCAATACCGGTTCTCCGTCAGTTCGACCTGTACAACATCAGATTGAAGAAGAGGTACCCGTGGACAAGAGAGATGACCACCTGCCGATGACCGAAACCGCCCATACCATTCCAACGGAGGAGCGGGAGCAGCGCGACCTGGCTCGCAATGTGGGACTTGTCGTCTCCACCTTCGCGATCATTCTTGGACTTTTTCACCTCTATACCTCCTACGCGGGACCTTTGGTGGACTTCCGGCAGCGGAGCGTCCACCTCTACAGCCTGCTGGCGATCGCTTTCCTGGTCTATCCGGGACGAAAGAAGCGTATCGATCTCAACGCGCTGGACGTTCTCTTTTCCGTCGGAGCTCTCGCGATCGGGGTGTACATGGTGGTGGCTTACGGACGCATCGCCCGGATGGGGGGCGTCATCAACCAGGTGGACTTCTTTCTCGGCATCGTGGCGATCGTGCTGGTGATCGAGGCGACGCGACGGGCTCTGGGGTGGAGCCTGCCGCTTCTGGCGATCGCGTTTCTCATATACGGCATCTGGGCAAAGCTGCGGATCTATCCCCTTCTGACGGTTCCGGTGATAAACGCCGCGATGCGGTCGGTGATCGTCCACATCGTTTACGTGACGGAAGGAATCATGGGCACCGCCATCGGTGTATCGGCGAGCTACATCATCCTCTTCATCCTCTTCGGGAGCTTTCTCCTCAAGACGGGTGCAGGTGTTCTCTTCTCGGACTTCTCCCTGGCGGTGAGCGGTAGTTCCGACGGCGGACCCGCCAAGGTCGCGACGATCGCCAGCGGGCTTCTGGGTTCAATTAACGGCGCCGCCGTGGCGAACGTCGTTACCACCGGCACCTTCACGATCCCGTTGATGAAGAAGGTGGGGTACCACAAGGACTTTGCCGGTGCCGTCGAGGCGAGCGCCAGTGTCGGTGGCCAGATCCTGCCGCCGATCATGGGAGCCGCAGCCTTCATCATGGCCGAGAATCTCGGCATTCCCTACCTGCAGATCGCTCTTGCCGGCATCGTTCCGGCATTGCTGTATTATTTTGGCGTCCTGATGCAGGTCCACCTCCGGGCGAAGCGGCGAGGGCTTAAGGGACTGCCGAAGGATCAACTGCCGCGCCTCAGCGAGGTGTTGCGGTTGCGGGGATACCTGCTTTTCCCGATCCTGGTCCTCGTATGGCTCCTCTTCAGCGGCAGGACGCCGATTTTTGCCGCGTTCTGGTCGATCATGAGCGTAGTGATCATCACCGCTACCCCGAAGTTTCTCTACGGGATCACCGCGGTGGTGGTAGGCCTCATTTTCTCTCCGAGCCTCACATCTCTCCTGAGGAACGGCACCTTTCCGTTGCCCTTCGCGCTGCCGATCCTCGCGTTCATCGTCGTCGGGTCGGTGGTGCTCAATTACGCCTTCCGGCCGGTCAGGGATCAGTCCTCGGGGCCGGCGACGGTGACCCTCGCCATTGACGACGGAGTTCGCTCCACCGTCGGCGTCGCCCTTGCGTGCGCCTGCGTCGGTATTGTCGTTGGCGTATCCACCCAGACGGGAGTGGCCATCGACCTTGCCAACTGGGTGATTAACGCCGGGAGCCGCATCGCGTTCCCGATCATCCAGCTTCTCATGACCCTGGTACTGACGATGATCACGTCTATCGTGCTGGGAATGGGTCTACCGAGTATCCCGACGTACATCATCACCAGTACCATGGCTGCGCCGATCCTGCTGGGGACGCCCCTCTTCCGGGAGGTGATGGGCAGCCCCGAGACGGCGGTCTTCGTGGCCCATATGTTCGTCTTCTACTTCGGGATCTTTGCCAACATCACCCCGCCGGTGGCGCTCGCCGCATTCGCCGGTGCCGGCATCAGCGGCGGCGATCCCAACCGTACGGGTTTCATCGCGATGAAGCTCTCCCTGGCGGGCTTTCTCGTGCCCTTCCTCTTCGCCTTCGCGCCGGAACTGCTGCTGATAAACGCCGGATTCTCCACGGTCTGGACGATGATCAGCGCCTTTATCGGCGTCTTCATGCTTTCTACGGCGGTGGAGGGATACTGGCATCGGGAACTTCCGGGGTGGTTACGGCTGGTGGTGGGCGTCTCGGCGATACTGCTGATCTACCCGTCCTTCGTCACCGACCTGGTGGGACTGGCGGCGCTGCTCCTCATGGCGTGGTTCGCCTGGCGGCCGACGCAGCGCGCCGTCGCGGTTTAGGAAGTGAAGGTCCGCACGCCGGTCACGCGATCGCAGACTCGATCTGTACACAGTTACAACGGCTATGCGAATCAATTTCCGGGACGGTACAAATGATGCGGGCCGCAGTGGCGGACCGCTATGGCCCACCGGATGTGCTCCGAATCGTTGAGGTAGACAAGCCGGTTCCTGCTGCTGACGAAGTTCTCATTCGCATCCGTGCCGCCGCGTCGTTGAAGAGAACGGTAACAGTTCCATCGACGAGGGGTGTTAGATTGGGAGATTTCTTCAGAGGAGGCGGCATGAACGTAGCTATCATTTTGTATTCCGGAACCGGCAACACCCGCAGCGTCGCGGAGCGGCTCGCGGAAAAGGTCCGTTCCCGGAATCACCATGTTGAAATCCGGGAGGTCACCGTAACGGGAGACCCGGGCAAAGGCGCCGACAGTTTCCAGCCGGCTCAGACGCCGCCGACAGACGATGCCGATATCGTTGTCCTGGCCGCCCCGGTAATGGCGTTCTCCCTGTCGCCGGTGATGAAGGCGTATATCAATCAGGTAGAGATTCCGTCACGACCGGTCCTCGTCGTCATCACACAGCATTTTCCGCGGCCCTGGATGGGAGGCCGTCAGGCCTTCGGATGGATAAAGCGCGCCCTCGAGCGCAAGGGCGGTTCAGTCCGCGACGCAATGATCGTGAACTGGACCAGCAAATCCCGGGAACAGCAGATCGACGAAGGAACAGATCGACTCGCAGCTCTGGAGTGACTCGCGTCGAGTACCCGGGGTGTAATACCTTCTGTTCCCTTCCGGTCGTAGCCTGAAGCCGGGAATCAGGGGAAGGGTACCCGATGATCCCATTTGCGTTGTGCCCGGCCGCAGCTGCCACGTTACTTCACTGTAATGACCACATTGCCCTTCTTGTGGCCTTGTTCGACATAGCGATGCGCCTCCACGATCTGCTCCAGGGGATAGACCCGGTCAATGACGGGATTGAGCTGACCCGCTTCGATTGATGGTATCGGCGATAGTAACGGTGGTAGCATGGACCCGTACCAGTACTTCGTGATCACCTGGGGCTGGTTTGGGAATCTCTTTCAGTTGCAGGACCTCCGGTGGTCCGTAGTTCGCGTAGAGAATAGCTTTCATGGCTTCCTCCCGAGGATCACCCCGTTGACAGGTGCACTGAAGCTACGCGCCCGCAGTAAGCGCCGACGGTGTAAGTCTGCCCACGATTGCCGGCGCCTGCTGAATCAGATCGTCCTTTGTAATCGCCTCCACCATGAAGAGCGCGAAGTCGATCCGTCGCGTTCGGTTGCTCGCGAGGACAGGATCACCCACATGGGCGCTCCAGACCGGCAGCCCCTGGCTCTCCCCCTCTTCCAGGTCGCTCCCTCGAACGACGGTCCAGCGGCGGTCGCTTGCGAAGATCCGCCGGCACGCTTCCACCTGATCGTCAACGTCGGCAACGCGGAGTGCCCGAACCGCCCAGATAAGGACGCGGCCGGAAAGCAGAAACCCCCGCGGGTAGACGTCCTTGCCGTCCCGGGTGATATGCCAGCCGCACGAAAAGATGAGTCGCGCATGCTCCGGCGCGAAATCGAGCACCGCCTGCGCCGTGCCGCTCGAATAGTGGTGCATGCCCCAGGGCACCAGCACGGTGAGCACCGCGTCGCAGCCAGACACGGCGGCCTTGATCACATCCCGGTCGTCGGTCATCCCGGGTACGATCGTCATCCGGTCTTTGTACTCATCGAGCTTACCGACGCTTTTCTCACGGCAGACCCCGACGACCTCGTATCCACGCTCGAGGGCGTGACCAATCATGTAGCGACCGAGCTTACCCGACGCGCCGACAATACATACTTTCATTTCCGCTCTCCCCGTATTTCCGTCAAATAAATAGCCGTTATCAACCGTACGTACCCGGACATGTCATGCATGACAATCACCGAGCAAATCGTACCAGACTTGATGTCAAGTATATTTTACTTCCATGTCGGATTCCCGGCGGGGAACAGAAATCGCACCTATCCGGGTCTCCAGTATTCCATGCAGGTCCGAAATCTCCCGGGATGACACAACGTCAAAAACGAACTCGCCATACCGCCGGAGCGTATCCGAGTGGTCCGGCTCCTCATCGGCGACGCAATCGCGTACAACCGTCACGAGATACCCCCGCTGCATCGCCGCCATCGCCGTTGTGAGGATGCAGACGCTGGTCACAAGACCGGCGACAAAGAGGTGACGTATTCCGCTACTATGCAACCGCCCATCCAGGTCAGTTCGCAGAAATCCGTCGAAGGTATCTTTCTGTATGACCGGTTCGTCCGGGAGCGCCGCCGCCCACTCCGGGGTTTCCGCACCTGTGGTCTCGCGAAGGCAGGGAGCCCTGCCACGGAGAATCTCGAAGGGCATCCAGTTGGAACGGTCCGGTTCGCGGTATACCCGCAGATGATACACAGCCATACCACTATTACGACAGTAAGCGAGGAGCCATTCCAGGGATTGTCGAAATGTGTGCGGGTCGGGGACATCCTTCAGGAAGTCGTTCTGAACGTCTACCACGAGAAGGCCGTGGTGCCTCCAGTCGGTCATGGAACCTCCCTGTATTCAATGGTACATCTCCTGTAGCACGGATCGTCGTCGGTCTATGGTACAATAGTAAGGTATGCCAACAGAATTCCTCCCCCTCATTATACCCCGGGGTGCCTA
>JBMCMH010000124.1:0-7336 GCA_048614515.1 Alkalispirochaeta sp.
TTGCCGGCGGGGAGACTCGAACTCCCACACCCTTGCGGGCGGCAGATTTTGAGTCTGCTGCGTCTACCAATTCCGCCACGCCGGCCAATACGATTCGGCGATATTACACGGTGAGAAGTGCGTTTATCAAGCACTGTTTGTCGGTTCAGCCGATCTGCAACAGGATTGTGTATACAGCCCTTACCGCCACAGGGCGAACATCGCGCCCTGGGCGGCGTGGACCAGCACCATGTACGCGATGAAGAGCCAGCTGAGACCTGCTCTGCGATCTTCAAAGATGCCGGTGGTGAGTAGGCCGGTGCCGCCAAAGGCAAACCAGAGCATCGCGCCCCATCCGGCGCCGCCCCAGAACGTAAATACCCGCAGGAGGCCTATCACCATCGCCAGGACGACGGCACTCACAAACGCTGCGACCACAGGGATCAGATATGTGAGCGGACTATTCCCTCCCTGGATCTCCTCGGGTCTTTTATCCATGAGGCGAAGCCACAGCTTTCCAAACAGCGGGCCGTACCACAGAATACCGACTACCATATGTATCACGACAGCCACGAGCACCGCCCACCAGTTAATCAGAGAAAACGCCATCCCCACCTCCTGTGTGAATCTGCCGGTACGGCCGCATGCGGTGTCCCCGGGTTCGTAACGGCCTGCGCGTACCGGCTCAGCCCCGGCACAACAATTACGAAAGCGCGCGGTGCGATACCACCCGTTCCATCACGTACTGAATCAGGTTCATATCCAGTTCGTCGGCTTGCTGGTCGATAATCTCACGAAGGAGAACCCAATCCTCCGGGAGGAGGGGGTCAGTCTCGTCATCGTACTGCTGGTGGAGCAGGTCTAGGAGGTCGCCGAGCACTTGAATCTGCTCGTCACGATCGGTCCGGGTAGCGGTGCCGTGGGCATAGAGCTCGGCCGCTGCCTCTTCGGGAAGGTGCGAGAGCTGCCGGACAAATCGTTCTTCCAGTTGGCGAGCATACGCGGCGGAGTCACCGGCGGTGTGTTTGCGGATCTTATGAGCTTGGGCTATAAAGCTTCGGGAGTGAAACATTGCTCCGATTGTATCGCGTTGACCAATCGATGGGAATCTCCTATGTTCGTGTAAAGATGGCCGCCCTCCGCTCTCCCGGCGACAGACGGCACCGCCCATGGCGTGGTGTCCTTTTTTTTCTTCTCATCGCCTTGATGGTGGCTGCGTGCGCCTCTGCTCCCGAGCAATCAATCTCCACGCCGCCTCCCGCCACCGGTATTCGCCAGTACGATGTAGCCTTTGATCTCGTTGCCGACGAATCCATTGATGATCGGCTTTCCGTGTATACGGCGGTTGCTGCTTCATTGGGCCAGGATGGCCGCGTGCAATCCGCCGCGGATCTTCTGAACTATGCCGGGGGACTATTGCAGAGTGATGAACTGGAGGACGAGCGACGTATTCTCCGGCAGGCGCATCTGGCGGCAGCATGGCAGATCGTGGCGTCCCGTGATGAGACGCGCGGGGAATTGGCGAACGGGCTCACGAGAGAGCTGCTGAATGAGACCGACAGCTATGAATCGGCGTCCGTTCAAGCGCAGGTGTTTCGCATCATTTTTGGCGCGCAGCTGGATAATCCTAATGCCGGGGAGGCAGCCCTTCGCCGCACGTTGGACCTGGCGTATCTTATCGATTCCGACCCGGTACGTTCGGAAACGCTGGTGTATGCGGCGGAGCAGGTGGAAGGGCGAGACGATCGGGTAGCGCTCAACCCGCTGGTGCAACAGGCGATCGCCACCGTGCCCGCACTGGATAATCCGTTACTCGCTGCGGAACTCAGCGCCCGCCTGGCGGTGTTGAGCGAGGTTCTGGACCGGCGTCAGGATAGGTCTACCCTGGTGACGCGAGTCGTTCGGCGTTCGCAGGCCGGCCTGGTGGTGGATGAAGCGCAGAAATCACGGCTGCGGCACATCGTAGATGCATTGGTGCAGGTTGGGCGTGACGAGGATGTCCCGGAGATACTGGCAAACGTGGCGCCTCAGTTCATGCGCTCGCTGGCATATGGATGGTATGCGGCCGCGCTGTGGGGCATGGAGGCATCGGGGGAATCGGCCTTCGATGAGGCGTATCGGTTGGCGCTTGATGTCGGTGATGCCGGTACCCGGGCCGAGACGAGGGCGGTGCTGATTCGGCTTCGGGCGGAGCACGATGAGGAATACGACGTAGAAGAGGTGGCCGCCACGCTCTTGGCGGATGTTCGACTGTCTTCCGTTCCCTCGGAACGCCGGGAGGCAGTCCTCTCGGAGTTGGCTGTGGCGTATACGCTGATCAACCGCCCGGAACTGGTAAATCGCTTGCGTGGGTTGATTGCTTCCAGTGATGAGTTTGCCCGAATCAACATTCGGATTTCCCAGGCGCTGGTAGAGCTAGGACGGGATGATGACGCGATCACCTACCTGCGAACCGTACGCGAGATGCCCGCCCCCGGCATCAGCGATTCTATGGCACCAGCGTTACGAGCGGCACAGGTCTGGTATGCTCTTGAGGAGTATGACCGGGCCATATCGGCCGTACTCTATTCTACACCACGAGATGTGGCGTCCGTACTTGCCACGATCCCCGCCTCTCACGATATCAACCCGGCCACCCGGAGCCAACTGAGCCGCAGGGTAGAGCGCGAGCAGTCGAGCTCCTGACGCGCCGGCGGGGCTGGGCTTTCGCGATGGCTCGCGTTACTTCGGGCCGATCGTCGTCCCGAAGAACGCCTCCCCTCGGAGAATCGCGCGGGTGTTATCGATGTCCCGGCCGTTGGCTGCGATCACTGTAAGCCCTCGGTTCGCCGCCTGAGCGGTTGCCACCGGATCAAACGGCAGATTACTTCCCGGCGTCCACGTATCTCCCACCAGCGGCAGAAACTCGCTCCACGTCACCGTCGTAAGGGGCGTGGCGTTTGGATCAACCTTGGGGTCGGCGGTGTAGACCTGGCTGATATTGCTCAGATTGATCACGGTGTCTGCTCCGAAACGTTCCGCCAGGAGGACGGCGTCGTAGTCGGTGCTGAAGCCCGGCTTCCAGCCGGCCCCCACCAGGACCGGTCCGGTGAAGCTCACCTCCCCGGTAGGATCGTACACCACCGGGTCGGGGCACAGTGATCCGAGACTGTGCCGTAACAGTTCGGCATTCAGACGGGTTGCGGCGATACCTATCCAGTCCTGAGCCTGAGTTGCGCCCGAATCATCACCGGTATGTCGGAGGATCTCTCGATATGCCGCCTGATATCGGCGCGCCGGGCCGCCGCCCCCAACCACCACAATCGCGCGAGCGCCTTCACCGGCGGTGTATTCACGCAACAACTCACGATAGGCGATAATCAGCTCAGTGTCCGCGTCATCGGGGACGAGAATCGAGCCGCCCAGTGATATAACAATCATGGGGGCATGGTAGCTGGTATTGGCACCACTGGTCAGTAGGCTAAGGTGTGATTACTTTCAAAGAGGGATCAACCATATGCAAGATCTGACACAAATTCTTGAGGAATGGCAGTACGACAGTGACCAGAATGTCCGCATCATCGTAGCGGAAGACGGCCGGAGCGTCCTCCAGGTACGTTTGCCGCTCGGTATTGAGCAGTACGAGATGGAAGGGCGTCCGGATCGACGGCGGCCGTACGACTTTGAATCGGTGTTGGCGTACACCGAAGATCGACTCCGACACCACATTTTTGAGCACGGGGGTGACGCGGGATTCGAGATCGGTGTGGAAGATGCGGAGGAGCTCCAGGCAGAAGGGATCCTCTTTTACTACCGATATCTCCTGCTATATCAGCTTCAGTATTTTGACCTCGTTGTACGGGATACGGAACACAATGTGCATCTATGTGATCTCCTCGAGCGGTACTGCCCCGATGAGGAGGCGCGAAATGCAGTGTTGCAGTTTCGACCCTACATCTTACGCATGCATGCCGCAGCCCGGGCGATGGGCATTCAACACGGTACGCTCGAGGGAGATGCCGAACACGTTCTTACGGAGGCGATCGCTACTATTGAATCACTTGATGAGATCGAGAGCCCGGCGTTTCAGTTTGAGCAGGTGCGGTCCGTGAACTACTTGCGCTCAATGCTTCGTACGATCAGTGAGGCGGCAGATGATTCCTCATCGGGTAGTGGATCGCTTCGCGACGAGCTCCGTGATGCCATTGACCGGGAAGACTACGAACGCGCTGCCCATATTCGAGATCGGCTGCGGGATTCCGGCGGCCCCGGGCCCGGCTATGGTCGTGTTGACAAAGAACGGTGAGTCGTTAGACTGAAAGCCTAATATTCTGAGCCTGGGCTGGTAACTTTGAAAATACGACTGACGATTCTACTGCTTATCGCACTGTCTATATCGCTACATGGTCAAGATATACAGACCGCGTCCGCGTTCTTTGACGAGCTCTCGAACCGGTACGGCGAGATTGAAGATTACACTGCGGATCTCACCGTCACGACGGAAGATACCGAGCTGAGCGGGACGATCGAGTATCGGATTCCCAACCTGATGCGCATCGACTTTGAAGAACCCTCGGGGCAAGTGATGGTCTCCGACGGTGAGATCCTCCAGGTGTACATCCCTGAGCACAATGTGACGCTTGAGCAATCGCTGCAACGACGTACCGATGCGGACATCGCTACCATGGCAAATGAGCAAGGGCTCACGCTCTTGCGCAATAACTACAGCATCGCGTTTCTCAACACGCCGGCCCCCGTTCCCTTAGACGAAGAGGACGATTCCGAAGACGCCGAGATGGTGACAAAACTGCGACTCAACTGGCGCACGACCGATCAAGGGTTCCGGCAACTGAACATTTCCGTCACCGACGACTTTCTCATCCGTCGTATCGTGGGGATTAACGCCAATTACGAGGAGGTTCAATTCGATTTCGAAAACCTCCGAATAAACGAAGGCATCCCGGAGACCCGGTTTGATTATGAGGCCCCCTCATCGGCAAATACGTTTAGCAATTTTCTCTTTGAAGGGGAGGGCTAACGGTGGAATCAATCGGCGCCAAGCTCTCCAATGCGCGGAGTGAAAAAGGTGTCAGCATAGAGCAGGCCGCTCGGGATACGCACATCGCGAAACGGTTCATCGAAGCGATGGAACAGGAAAACTTTGATGAGTTTCCGGGAGAGGCGTACCTGCTGGGGTTTTTGCGGAACTATGCCGGATACCTGGGGCTGAGCGCCGAAGAGGTGGTAACGCTCTATCACAACATTCGTTTGCAGGAACAGCCGGCGCCTATTGATGAACTACTGGATCGTAAGCCGTCTGCTCATCTCCCCCCGCGTATCCTGATCGGTGCGTTGGTGGTAGTGGCCGTCGCAGCCGTGGTGACGCTGTTCGTCACCGGCGTGATATCGCTACCGCAGAGACGCGCCTCCACCTCCGAGGCAGACTCGTCCAACGATGCCGAAAACACGCTTATCACGTTGGACGATCAATTCGTGGAGCGTCGCTTTGTTGCTGGTGACCGTGTGTCTGTACCGGTTGACGGCGATCGGGCGATATTGGAGTTCGTTGCCATCGACGACCGCATTTCCGTGGGCAGTGAAGCGGGGATCGTGCATATTGGGGGCCGCGAGGAACGCGTGATTGACCTCACCGGTGAGGGGAGTGGAGACGTTCGTCTGGCGGTGCGGGAGATTTACCCGGATGACTCCCCGCCGGCGGTGGTGGCGCGGCTGGACCGGGTCGTCAACGGAGAGCGCCTCATTGCCGATGACAACGAAGGCCAGATGACCGATAACGATGTTACGGACCTTGCCACCGGGATGACCAACGTACCCGAACGCGAGCGCCCCGCTCAGATCATTGCGGAGTTCTCCTCGCAGGAAGAGTATTTTTTGGAGGCCGATTTTCGCGGTCTGACTATGTTCCGGTGGGCAGTTGACGGAGAACCCCGGGAGGAGCGGTATGTCGACAACGGTGACCGCATCCAGACCTCGGTGGAAGAGATCGCGCGCATCTGGGCCAGCAATGCGGGCAACGTGCGTCTCCAAATTGCCGGCAACTCTGTGGAACTTGGTGACCAGGGCGAGGTCGTGGCAGCGGTTGTCCGATGGCGAGAGCTCGATAGCGCTAATTACGCGTTGGAAGTATTGCCGCTCTACTAAGATAACGCTCGGGACGCCCTGCGGCGGCCGGATCCCGCCACCGCCTCGTCCCCGAGACAGCGGCCGGCTCGCACTACTCGGATAGCACCCGCGCTTTGAGCGCATCCAATCGGTCCCGTTGCGCCGTGGTAAGTGGTGCGTGTTTGAGCGCCGCGGTGATCGACTCAAACGCAGCGCGATATTTCTTGATCTTTAACCGCTGCAAAAGGCGAAGCGCCTCATCCCACGCGTGCATCTCGATGAGCGCCTCACACGCCTCCACCGGACCGCCGGAGGCGCGCTCCATGCGACGATGGGCTCGCCGGGCACCGGCGCCGTCTTCCGGCACGTGCACTGCCCGGACCCGCAGTTGGTCATCGAGGGTGATGACCTCCCCATCGGGTCCCTGAAGCATCGTCTCGCTGCGTATAGTTCCTTCGGAGGCGATGGTTCCGCCGTGTGCTTCCCACGCGGCGGGCACCACAAAGCGATTGTGGAGCTCCCGCTCGGCCGCCAGTTGCTCAACCTCAGCTTGCAGCGAATCGCGTTCCGCGTGTTCCTGCCTCCGTTCTCGGCACACCACAAACAGATACTCCCTGGTGCCTACCGCTCCCTGCGTAGCCTTACCGCCCCGAAATTTATGATAGCGGCGATTGAGGAGATGCACCGTGTGCCTACCGTCTTCGCTCAAAAGCGACAACATGTCCCGCGGATGGATGAGTCCGTCATTGTTGTATGAGACGAGCAATGTGCGGGTTCTGAGCTGCTCCAGGACAAGGCGGAACGCGGCGAGCGCGGCGCCGCCGCGACTGCGACAGTGATCGGACCGGTAATGGTCGGTACGGATGCCCGCGCGACGTCCCTGGGCCACCGGGCCGGGATCGTAATGGTCCCACCGAACCGCGGAGGTGAGGAGGTGGTAGTTGGCGCCGTACTGGTGGATCGTGTACGGCGGGTCCAGGTAGGTTACGTCGAAGGGACGACCGTCGTCGGGGTGGGGCAATTCATGGGCAGGGCCGATATGCATGTGTCCCGGAGGACCGTTCAAGAAGGGCAGTGCCTCCAGCTCCACCGGGGCCATAATCCGGCCCAAGGCGTCGCCGCCGCGGCCGCCCCACCCGTGGTGAAACCCTTTCATGACGCCGGAGGTGTTGTTATGGACGCTCATCTCCACCAGCAGGCCGGCCAGGAGAATATCACGGCGGCGGGAACGGGCGGCTTCGTCCCCACCCGCGGG
>JBMCMH010000125.1:0-7115 GCA_048614515.1 Alkalispirochaeta sp.
GGAACTCCGAGACGTTCCTCAGGTCGATCCCGACCGCGTGGCGGTGGTGGGGTTTTGCTTTGGGGGAACGCAGGCGATGCACCTGGGGCGGCGGAATTCCGACGTGGACGCTACGGTCATCCTCTACGGAAACGGCCCCATTACCGAGGAAGGGGAGCTTGGGTCCCTGGGGAGTGCCGGCCCCGTGCTCGGGATCTACGGTGCGCAGGATCGAACGATCCCCTTGGACGACGTGCGGCGCTTTGAGTCGCTCCTCGAGGATCGGGAGCGGCGCGCCACGATTTCGGTGTATGAAGGGGTGGGCCACGCCTTCGTGAGTGCCGATGCGATCGAACAAGATCCCACCGCCGGCGAGGCATGGGACGAGGTGCGGCGATTCCTGGCCGACCGTTGACGGTGGCCGATTGGCACCTCCAGGGAGTAGGTTACCGTTCATGGGTATTGTGACGCTTCGCATCGTGGCGGCGCTGGTATTGTGTGCGGGCTCCGCTGTAGGTATGGAATTTGTGGCGCGTTTCCTTCACAAGCATGTGATGCACGGCCAGGGTTGGTGCCTGCATTATGATCACCACAACCACCGGGGAACGCTGTTTCAGAAGAATGATCTGTACTTCGTGATCTTTGCCTCGCTCTCGGCGGCGCTGTTCTTTGCGGGGTTTCGCACCGGCTGGTATGAGCTCGCCGCGATGGGTTTGGGTGTGGCGCTGTATGGCATCGGATATGTGCTGTTTCACGACATTATGTTCCACGGACGCATCCGGGGGCTCAAGTTTACGCCTCGCCACCCATACCTCAGACGCATAATCAACGCGCATCGCGTCCACCACGCGACGGTCACTCAAGGTGGAGCGGTCAGTTTTAGTTTTCTCTGGGCCCCTAAGTTCTACGATGAGGACAATCGAGACGCGATAAACGCGCAACTGAAAGAGATACGCGAGATGCAGCGGGCGGTTAAGGATCGGGGTGCGCTGCACGGTACGGAACGGGTGCGTCCGTCTGAATAAACACTGAGTAGCGGGGTACGGCCCCGATATTTCGCGTACGGTGTCCCGGGGGTGTGGTGTCTTCCAGAAACAACGTGTCTCCGGCGACAAAGCGGCGAATCGCACCGTCACCTACTTCAATCTCAATCTCACCGCTCATCATGAGTATGAATTGCCGCGCCGGTGTGGGATGCCAGTCGTAGTCGTAATCTGCTCCGGTACTCCGGAACAGGGTGCGGTTGGTGTCGATCGGATCTGAAAGCGCGCCGATCTCCCCGGCGGAGGAAAGATCAATGAGGCCGTCTTCAAAATGCGTTATGCCGGCGGAATCAGTGAAGATCCGCGTTATCGGATAGGAATCACTCATTCCCTCGCGCGTTCCACCGCGTTGTTGAGATCGTCATCCGAAACGGGCTTGGACATGAATCGGACCAGACTCGGTACCGTGCGACGGAGCTCTGTCTCGTCTACTTGGTAGGCGCTCATAATCACGATCGGCGTAGATTGGCCCTCCGCGATCTTGGTGGCGGCCTCTATGCCGCTCATGGAATCTTTGAGCCGAATATCCATGAGGATCACATCGAACCTGCTGCCGCCGGCGATCGCGATCGATTCCGCAGCAAAGGCGGTTTCCTCCACTACATCAAACCCAAGGCGTTTGAGACGCATGGAGAGATCCATTCTAAAGATTGGTTCGTCTTCTACGATTAGGGCGCGCATCAAAAGTCATTTAGTAGTATAGCGCGCTACGCCATGGTGTTATACCCCAGGGTTAGCGGTCGGACATCGAATCGGTGGTCAGGCTGCCGATATAACGCCGGAGCGCCTCCCGCAACGAGGGGAAGGCGATCGTCTGCACGTCGATGTGTTCCGGGAGGATACAACGGTACCCGGCGATCTCGCTCTGTTGCAACTGCTGCGGGAGCTCTTGGGCGCGGCCGACAAAGACCAAATCACACGTATTGTAGGTAACTCCACGGTACTCGTATTGGTTGGGCGCAGACCAGAAATAGGTAAGCGAGGTCACCGTAACGTTGATCTCCTCACGAATTTCTCGGTGCAGCGCCTCCTCAGCGGATTCTCCCGGATCGATGAATCCTCCGGGAAAGTCCAACTTTCCGCGCTCCGGATCCCTGCCGCGCACTAAGAGCAGTATGCGGTCCCGACCGTCGAGTTCGTCTCGATGCAAGAGGATCGCACCGCAGGCGGCGGCGGTGTTGTGAAAGAACATAAAGCCGCACTGACCACAGGAGAAACGATTCTTGCCGTCATAGGCAAGCAGACCGGCGCCACACGCCGGGCAATGTTGGAAGGGGTGGTGACTGGGATCGTGCGTTCTCATTGTTACGCCTCCGGCGGAACGGTCTCCGCCACCTCCGCCGCTTCGGGAATATCGGATGTGCCGGATCCTCCGCTGGATATTCGCACCGAAACCAGCACCATCGCCCCTCCGATCCACTGCAGCAGCGCAAGACGTTCATCCAGCAGGATCCATCCCGTGAACGCCGTGATCACGGGAATGGCGTTAATATACAGCGAGGCGCGTCCGGCTTGCTCATGGCGCAGTGCCCAGTTATACAGTAAGAACGCCCCCACTGTGGCCCCAACCACGAGGAACGCCAGGGCTACCCACCCGGCGGGCGTTAACGGCGCCAGTGATCTGGCCACCGGGCCTTGGGCGCTCCACAGGATGATAAACACCCCGGCCCCCCACCACGTCTGAACCACCGTGAGATTCACCGGGTCATGACGTTGGGTGAGGTTGCGCGCCAACGTAATGTAGAACGCTGCTGAAAACACCGCCCCCACGACCAAGAGAATTCCCAAGCCATGACTCGATCCCGGAGCGGTAGATGCGGGATCTCCAACCACCAAGAGGACGATGCCGGTTATGGAGACGAAAACCGCCACAACCCCGCGCAATTTGATCGGCTCCCCCAAGAAAATGGCGGCCAACACCATGACCGCCAGAGGTATCGTGGCGATAATCAATGACGCCGTGGTAGCGGTAATGAGCTGGAGGCCAAAGCTCTCAAAGAGAAAGTATGCCACCGGCTCCGCCAGTGCCGTGAGCGCGATGAGGCCGTGGGTACGGCGGCTGAAGTGAGGGCGTCCTCGGAACCCCATAACGATCGCCAGCAATACTGAAGCCGCCGCAAAACGTACGCCCATATAGGTGAGCGGAGTGATCTGGGTAAGAATGAGTTTTGAGGCGACAAACGATACACCCCAAAAGACCATGGTCAGGAGCATCGCTCCTTGTACGAGTAGTGGATGCGGTTTCATCGGTGCCGGGGAGTGTAGCCCGACGATGCATTGCCTCACAAGCCACAAGGGGTGACAATAGGGCTATGAACCAATACCAATGGCCGATCCACGGTCACACAACCAGTCGCATGATCTATGGATGTATGACGCTGGGGAGTGCTCCCACCGATCAGGAGCACGCGTTTGCGGCGCTGGATGCCGCGGTGGAAGCGGGATTTACCGCTTTCGATCACGCCGACATCTACGGAGGGGGAGCATCCGAGGAGGTGTTCGGCACGTGGCTCGCGCAGCGCCGAGATCTCCGGGACGACATTTTGATTCAGTCTAAATGTGGGATTCGACCGGGAGACCCGGTGATGTACGATTTCTCGCGCCAGCACATCGTCACCTCCGTGGAAGGGATTCTCTCCCGTTTGGGCGTCGAGTACCTGGATGTACTGCTCCTTCATCGGCCCGATCCCTTAGTGGAGCCGGAGGAAGTTGCCCACGCCTTCGATTATTTGTTTCGAAGCGGGAAGGTGCGCTCGTTCGGTGTGAGCAATCATTCGCCCATGCAGATCGAATACCTCCGAACCGCCCTGGATCACGAACTGGTGGCCAATCAGCTGGAAATCAGCTTGGCCCATCCCGATATTATCACCGCTGGAACTGCCGTGAACCAACGGGAACCGGCCTCGGCTATGCGGGCGGGGCAGGTGATCGAATACTGTCGCCTCAACGGCATCACCGTACAGGCGTGGGGTCCGCTGGCACAGGGAATGTATTCCGGACGTCAAGAGCATGCGGCAGCGTCCGTGGTCGCCGAGATGGCACAACGCTACGGGGTGAGTCGGGAGGCGATCGTGCTGGCGTGGATTATGCGTCATCCCGCGCCGATCCTGCCGGTAATCGGGACCACTAATCCAGCCCGCATCGCCGCCTGTGCCGAGGCGGATGGCGTAATCCTGGACCGCACTGACTGGTATGGCTTGCTCCAAGCGGTGCGGGGAACGGGAATGCCGTGACGGAGCGCCGGGTGCGCACCGGCCAAACCATGAGCCGGCGAACTATGAGCCGGCCGAGCCATGAGCCGGCCGAGCCATGAGCCGCCCAACTATAACAAGTTGTCTACCTCGTACTGCATCACGCGGCGCAGAAACGTATACAGCTTGCTCCTGGTGCGACTGTCATCAATCTTGTCAAACATGACCACCGACACGGTACCCTCCGGGGAGGACCGCGTACCCCGAATTGTTCCGCCTACGGAGACAATGCTACCCCAGAGGCGGAGTTGAATATCCGGGAGTATCGTACCCGGGCCGAAATCGGTTTTGAGCAGGCATGCCATTCCCGCCTCGCTGATGTCGAGGACTTCTCCCGTTACGGTGCCGCTGCCGGCGGTGGCGTGGAGCGTGCCTTTGCCTTTGGGGACGCGAACGCGGACGAACCGGCGATCACCGCGCGCCTCAACCGCCTCGAGGGCTTTCATGACGATTCGGGCGCTCTTTTGAAACCCCAGCTCCAGAATGACGTAGCCGCAGGTAGCACCTAGATCCATGAGATAATGTTTGGCCATCTCCGGGTTTGCGTTATAGGAGAGGATTCCCACCTCCGCTCCGTGCTGTTCTTTGCCGTTAATCACGGCACGAACGATCTGCTCCAGGGCTGCCGGGGGGAGGTGAGAGTCGATGTTGAAGTACACGACGGAATCGGGAAATGCCCGAAGCACCGCATTGATCTTACGGTGATCTTTGACGATCGCCGCTTCGTACTGAGCGGTGACCAGAAAGTGGATCATCTGTTCCTGTACGACACTGGGAGGATTAACGAACAACACCCTCCGTCCACCGGGTCGTCCCGTCCGGCGGGTGGGGGTGGCGGTAATCTCAGGGCCGGCGTTGCTACTCACACTCATCTCCTCTCGATCAAGTGTGACGCAAAACTGCCGCAATATCTACGCGGTATCTCAACTGGGTGCGTCGGATCCCCACAGCTGTCTCAGGCGGGCGTCACGGCCGCATCCGGTGCGATACGTCCGATAGCGGATCGGATTCTTGCGGTAATAGTCTTGGTGGTACTCTTCCGCCACATAGAACTCCTCCGCCGGGAGAATCTCGGTCACAACCGTCCCGCGGAGACGACCGGATGACTCGAGTTCCGTCTTGCTTGCGTCCGCAATGCGCCGTTGCTCACTGGTGCGGTAGAAAATTCCGCTCCGGTAGCTGGAACCACGATCGCAAAACTGCCCTCCGTCATCGAGGGGATCGATGTTTACCCAGAACACTTCCAGGAGCTCCTCATAGGAGATTTCCTCCGGGCGATACACCACCAGCACCGCTTCATAGTGACCGGTGTTGTTGCGCACCACTTGCTGGTATGTGGGGTTTTCTACAGACCCCCCGGTATATCCGGAGATCGTCTCCACCACTCCCGGAAGCTTATCGTATGGCGGCTCCATACACCAGAAACATCCTCCGGCGAGCACCGCGGCGGCTTCATCTGCTTCGAGGGACGAGAAATCAAAGGCCGGCTGCTGGGCAAACGCGGGAGCGCTCACCGCAAGCAGAACCACGACGACGGACATTAACCTGATCTTGTTTCTCATATACGCAAAGATACTACCCGCACGACCGATTGGGGAGGGTTCCGCGGGACTTCCGCGCCCGATGAAACGCTACCTCAAAAACGTCCAGGTTCGATCATCCGAGAGATCCGGGGCAAAGCGGTACCCGTCGTCCTCGTACGCCGTGAGATCGCGGGGATCGGTGATCCGATTCTGCACCAGAAACCGCGCCATCCGTCCGCGCTGGCGCTTGGCGTACACCCCGACCGTTCGTATCCCGGACGGACCGCGATCCTTGAAGACGGGCGTAATGACCGGGTGAGTGAGCTCGCTCGATGGGACCGCACGCATATACTCCTGGGAGGCGAGATTGATCACGGTAGCGTGATGGTGCAGGGTGAGCTCTTCCTCGAGGCGAGAGGCGATGCGCGTTCCCCAGAAATCATACAGATTTGATCCTCGTGGGTTTTCCAGGCGGCTTGCCATTTCCAGGCGGTACGGCAGAATAAGATCCATTGGCCGAAGCACCCCATACAGTCCCGACAGGATGCGTAGGTGTTCCTGGGCGAAGGCAATTTCGTCCACGTCCAGGTCGGCCGCGCCCAGTCCACGGTACACTTCTCCCCGGAACGCAAAGAGCGCCTGCCGCGCGGCGCCGGGGGTGTCATGCCGGCTCTGGCGCCACGAATCAAAGCGCTCGGCGGTGAGCTGCGCCAACTCACCGTTGATCGACATAAGCGCGCCGATCTCATCCGGTGAAAGGCCGGCCGCGGCATGGGCAAGTTCTCCCGCCTCCGACAAAAAATACGGCTGCGTATAGGTGTCGATGGGCGATGGGGAATCGAAATCCATCGTTTTGGCCGGCGAGAGCAGCGCAATCACTACCGGTCCCCCCGCTGATAGTCATCCAGGATCTGAAACAATTCGTCCACGGCGATATCCTCGTCGGTAGTGAGCAACGTGGTGCCGTCCCGAGCGATAAGCACCACCGCAAACTCCCAGGATCCCAACTCCAACTGCTCCGCAGCGAGATTCACATCGTGGGAGATCGGGTCAACATCCACCACCTGAATATCTCGAGCCGTGACGCCGCTCCACGCAGTGGACAGATCGAGATTAATCTGAAATGGTCGCTCGTCATCTTGATTTCGGGAAAACACTATAATGACCGGGTGTTCGTCGCGAAACTGATCGAGATCCACTTCCTGGGCGGATACAAGTGACGCCAGGAGAAACAGCATTACCGTGCATCCAACGATTGTGCGGGGCCGATACTTCACGGAGCCAGACTACCGAGTTGGTCGAGCGGCTGCAAGCCGTAT
>JBMCMH010000126.1:0-7106 GCA_048614515.1 Alkalispirochaeta sp.
ACAATCATTGGAAAACCGGTCTCACAGCGCAACCGCACAGCGGCTTGTCAGGAAGGCGTTCGACCCAAAACACCGGGACACTCACGGTGGCGGCGGTGGCGGCGGTGGCGGCGGAAGCTGTCGGTGGCGGGAGTGTCCCGGACTCCGACACTGTATAACCGTTGTTCACATTGACCAAAGCGCCTTTTCTGCCGAAAATCAAATGCAACTAAAAACCGTGGCCGGTAAACGCGCAGCACCACTACTATCTTACTTGTAGAGGGCCCCTGAGGAGCAATCGTATGACTATTCGATCAAAAAACATTACCGGCTTTTCCGTCATTCTGCTCCTGATGGTTGTAGTGGCGGTCATTGGGGTGGTGCGGGTCCAACGGATCAGCGCGGGCCTCACGCAGATCAACGACGTGAACGCGGTAAAGCAGCGGTACGCGATCAACTTTCGCGGTAGCGTGCACGATCGTTCGATCGATATTCGCGATGTGGTGCTGATCCAGGACGATCCGGCTCTGCTCGATTCGGTCCTCGAGAACATCGGTCGACTGGAGGAGTTTTACCGGGAATCCGAAGTCGCGATGGATGAGATTTTTGCGGCCAACGATACGATTACCGATGAAGAGCGCACGGCGCTTGCGGATATCCGGGATGTAAAGACGGAGACTGAGCCGGTGGTGGCGGAGATCATTGCGCTGCGCGCCGACAATCGCCTGTCCGAGGCGCGGGAGGTATTGCTCACCGAGGCGCGGCCGCTGTTTACGGAGTGGCTGCGTGTAATCAATGTCTTTATTGACCTGCAGGAACGGATGAACCAGGAGATCGCGACGCGCACCCGGGCGATTGCCGAGGGGTTTGCCTTTCTTATTGCTGCGGCGACTGCGATCGCCCTCGCCGTTGGTGCGGTGCTCTCCCTCTGGGTAGTGCGTTCCCTCAATCCGATGCGTGATGTCGCCCGGGCACTCAAAGAGATCTCCGAGGGCGACGGTGATCTCACCATGACGATCGACAACAGCCGGGCGGATGAGGTGGGACAGGTTGCTTCCGAGTTTAACGGTTTTGTTGCCAACCTCCGGGGCATTATCGGGTCGGTTCGCGAGAGCGTGGATCGACTCGATGCATCGAGCAACAGTCTCGTGACCAACATGAGCCACACAACTACAGCGATTCGGGAACTGAACGCCGGTATTGCCGAGGTACGCACACGGGTGGTGGACACGCAGGCGCCTGAGGTCGACGGTATTTCAACCACCGTGGAGCAGATCACCGGAAACATCGAATCGCTCTCCGGTGTTATTGAACGCCAGTCGCAGACAATCCAGAACAGCACGGCGGCGGTGGAGGAGATGATCGCCAACGTGGCATCGGTCACGCAGAATCTCCAGCGCAGCTCCGAGCGGTTTGACTATCTGCACACTGTCGCAGACGGTGGTTCCAACCGCATTCGCGAGGTCAACGAGATGATCGCCTCGATCGCCGAGCAGTCCCAGGGCATGCTCGAGGCGAACTCGGTAATCAGCAACGTAGCCGCGCAGACTAATCTACTTGCTATGAACGCGGCTATCGAGGCGGCCCATGCCGGCGAGGCGGGGCGTGGCTTTGCGGTTGTTGCCGATGAGATTCGGGCACTGGCAGAGAACTCCTCCCGGCAGTCCAAGTCGATCTCGGGAGTTCTGAAAGAGTTGCAGCGTTCGATTGAGGCGGTGGTAACCAAATCCGGCGAGGCGGGGGAAGCGTTTGGTTCGGTCCAGGAAGCGATCGACACGGTGGTCTCATTTCAAAAGGAGATCCAGGCGGCTATGGACGAGCAGACGACGGGAAACCAGCAAGTCCTGCAATCTTTTGAACGGATCAACGATCTCACCTCCCAGGTACGCCACGGCAGCCAGGAGATGACCACCGGAAGCAAGATTATCCTTGAAAAGATTCACGGGCTGGTGGGTACCACCCGGGAGATTGAAGAGCAGGTCGCTGCAATGAGCCACAATACCGGTGAGATCGAACAGGCGGTAGCGGTGGTAGAGCGGGTTACCGCCGAAACCGGGGAAGAGGTCGAGACGGTGAAGTCACGGGTCGGTCGCTTCCGGATCGAGTAGCGAACGCGCTTCGGGGGTGAGTCCGCAACGCGTCTGTTTTCGTTTGCTTTAAGCCCCTGACGCTCCCCTCTGGGCTTCCCCATTTTGTCCAGCCCGTGGCTTATGCCGGATGAGATCCATAGAATACCGGAGTCTCCTGGCCTGGATACGAGTGGCTCCATTCCCTGTTATAGAAGACCTCGATCTACTCGAAGGTCTCATCCCTGGATTCCTGTCCGGTAGTCTATCGATACCCCTGGACAGACTCGTGCCGGCTGAGAACACGGCGAGAGTTCTTCGTGGCATGGATGCCTTGGTTTCGGCCATCTTCGCCAACGACTGATCTGACCTCGACCTACGGGGTCCCAAGAGATATCTACGTAAGGAGCAAGCGACATGATAAGGGACTCGCTGATTTGCCTAATCTCGTAAACGGGGTACACGAATCGCAGATTAAGATCAACGAACAGACCCGGGTCAGTGTCTATGCTCACATCGACCGTGCTGCTTTCGAATGTTTCTGTAGGGATGTCAATCGTAGCAGCCCCTAAACCGAAGATGAATTTGGGCTATTTCGGACTACAATCAGGCCTTTTATGCAATACGGCTCCTTGCCATAACTTCTTATGCGGGCCACACTTGGCTGCAAGCGGTTACGTCGGCGATCGGAAATAGGGATCCCTCGTAATGAGCAGGTCCTCGGTTCGAATCCGAGTTCCGGCTGACATTCGGTGTCCGGAGTTGCCATTCGGGATCCTCGGGACACCGTACCATATAGATCAACAGGGCGTATCGGGATTCCCGGTTGGCATTTTTATGTCCAACTCGAGGAGCAGCAGCGGGGATTTCGGGATCGGGCGCGGATCGAGCAGCTGGTGCAGCCACCGGCTAGGTATCCCAGCCCCATCCGACGACGTACCGGTCCGCCTGCGCCCTGAGGGGTCACCCGTAGCGGCGCAGAATGGGAACCTTGCTGAAGTGTTCGTCCCGGGTAAGAAGCTCGCCATTGTGCTCTATGGAGACAGCCGCGATCCAGATATCATTAGTCGGTATTGGCGTTCCGAGTTGCCCTAGGGCCGCTACGACATCTCCGTAGCGACGTGCTACACCCTGGTCGATCGGCCCGACCCTGACCCCAGGGCGATCGAGAAACTCGTGCAATTCGGTGACGTTTTCCTTCTGTCTCGATCCGAGGCGAAAGCCGGCGTAGAGCTCGCCGAGGACCGTCGTCGGGACGACTATTTCCTCCGCGGTTTCCAACGCCTCTACTACACTTTCGGACCCACGCTTGAAGTCGGAATAGGCGTTTGTATCAAGGACGACGGTCACCTCCAGACCTCCGGGTCTATGGAACGTAGTTCTTCGATTCTTCTGTCGAAAAGCTCCGCTTCCCTTTCGTCCCAGGTGCCGGCCAGGTCCCGAAGATTACGATAACTCCGTTTGTCCTGATTCGTCCCGAGAGCCTGCTGTAGCAACTCACGTGCCGACTGGTTCAGGCTAATCTGCTTCTCCTCGGCTCTTTTCCTGATCGCTAACTCCACAGACTCCGGCAGGTTTCGCAAGGTTATCTGACTCATCATAGTACCTCTTTGACTTAGTTTAGTGACTCACGCGGGTACGAGCAATACTAGAAGAACGTAAGATCCGTGGTATCGGTTTGTACCATCATCGGTCAACTCGAAACGGCCGGGTACATACGTTGTTGTTGGGGCCAAACGTCCAAGATGTGCTCCAGCGCAGCGGCGCCACTACTACGCCACCAGGATAGCTATTCAGCTGGACATGAGATGTAGATGGCAAGGGCGAGCCGCATTAGTGAACCGCCCCGAGCGGCTTACCCCATTTTGTCTCGCCCATGCTTATGCAGCATGAGATCCGGGGCGCCAACACTGGTCTCAAAACGAGTCGTTATTGTTGTGCCCCGCGCGACCTCCCCAGGATGTCGTGCCGACGGTAACCGCCTCCGCATTGGCCCGGAGAACGTAAAAGAGATGCGGCAGCTCACGCCGGTCGATCCGAAACGGGCGCGGGTTGTCCCACTCACCGGGATCGCCGCTGCCAGGACTCGTAGGCGTTTTGAAGTTCCGGGGCACCCGGTAGTTCGGCGAGGCCATCGAGCACACGCAGGAAGAGTGCCTGAGCGTTCTCGGGGTTTGGCGCCCAGTCGGTAAGAATCGCGCGATCGATACGCGCGAGTTGCGCCGGCCCGTCGACCAGTCCGGGAACCTCAAAGCCTACGACCGTAGTCCGGCCGTCGGAAACCGAAACGGTCTGCGAGACGATTGTCTCTACCCCGGTGATGCCCTCGGTCTCGATAACCAGCTCGTACTCGCTCACAATGAGACGCAGGATCTCGCCGAGACTCTGCCCAACAGCCTCACCATTACGCAGGACCCGGAAAGGGCGTTGCACCCCATCGTTTCGCAACAGGAGAGATCCGTAAGCGATCTGCCTTCCGCCGATCTCCGAGAGAAACTCGAGGGCGATGCGATCGCCGACCTCAAACACGTCAAACACCGAGTCAGCGGCGGCCTCCGCGACGAGGCGCGACGAGGGGGACTCACGTTCGTAGAGCAACAGCTCAAATAGAACACGACCACTGCTGTCACGGGTGACTGTTCCGCATACGACCGCGTCCAGATTGGCGGCGGCGGCAAGGGCGTTCGGGTCTGGCGTCCCCTCCTCTGCTGTCGGACCAACAGCGACGATATCGTAGTCGCCAATTACTCGCAGGTTGAGCTCGATAATGTCGCGAACCGCTTCCGCGATGACCTCGAGCATATCCAGTTGGCTTTCCGGCGGCAGTCGGAACACCCTGCAGCCGACGTTCGGCCGGCAACCGGTAAGACGGGAGGGGATCAGCGCTGCATTTGCCCCGCCACGGGTTACGGAGCTACTTTGGGGGTATCGGCTAACGCTGATTACATCAACGGAGTATAAGGAGCGGTGGTATGACGAAGCAGTTCAGGAAAGCGTGGCTGGTCGTTGCGTTGGTCCTCGGGGCAGCCGTGGTTGCCCAGGCGGATGAGCCGGACAAGCTCTTCGTGAGCGTGACCTCCGAGGATCGGCAGACCCAGGGGTTTTCCATGATCCTGGCTACCAGGGCGATGGAGCAGGGGCAGGAGCCGAGGATTCTGCTCTGCGGTCCCGGCGCCGAAATGGCCCTGCGGGACTATGACGCGGAGCCCCTCGAGCCGGCCGGCGCCAACCCGCAGCAGATGATGCAGAACCTCATCAACGAGGGCGTGACCGTTGAGGTGTGCGCTATCTTCCTCCCAAACACGGAGCACACCGAAGATGACCTGATCGACGGCGTCGCGGTGGCCTCGGTCGAGGATATAGCCGCCTACATGGCCGACCCGGAGGTCCGCTACTTCTCGAACTGAGCGCCACAGAAACCGAGGGAAAGGGAACGAGCACACCCGCAACCGCGCGCAGACCGCGAGAACTTGCCCACCTGTCCCCCAGGCAGGCGCTGTTCTACGGGGCCGCTTTGAAGCTTATCGAGTGGACGGGCGCGTGGAGGTATCCCATATCCAGGCAAGCGGCGACTATGAAGAGATGAAGCTGCGGGAGCTGCTCTGCCGGCTGCACAAGGCCGAGCACCACGCGCTTCACTCCGATCGCCGCTCCCACCTTCGCTCATACTTCGACGCCCAGAGGGCCGCTCGCTGGTCGCTCCCGGGGACTCTACCGGCAGGTGGGCGAGGCGATGCGATGTTCGGGCACCAGCCCACGCAACGGGAGGTTAGGGAAAATGCACATTTGTGCAAAAGGTGAAGGCGACACCGTTGTCCTGTTGCACGGCGCCAACCCCGTCTCCTATTTCGACGAACTCCTTGAGGTACTCGCTATCCCGCTACAGGATGCTTGTGCCGCACACGCCGGGCTGGGGAGAGAGCCCGCCCCTTCCCGAGGGGCGGGATTTCGAGGTGACCGACGCAGCCCTCAGCGAAGCGCTCCCGCCGCCGTACAGAGCGATTCCCCGGAGGCAGCTCCTAGGAGACTCCGCGAGCGCGCCTGGTGCCGGCCGGAAAGATCACGAAAAAGAGGCTCAGCAGGTATATCGGTATAACCACAAAGCTGATTCGAATGCCGTAAAGGTCTCCCAGAAAGCCCATTATGAGGGTCGCGGAGCTGTAGCCGGTCACGCCGAAGCAGGAGAGGAGAACCATCAGTATCGTCGGATCCACCCGGTTCCGCTTGGCGGCGTAGGACTGAATGCTCGGCCAGAGGGGCGCGATTATCACGCCGATCACGAACATAAAGGCGTAGAGCACGGGGAGCGTGTTTATGAGAAAGAAGGTTCCCCCGACGAGGACCCCGAGGAGCGCCGCGCCCTCCAACAGCTGTCTGAGGCCGATCCGCGAGGAGATCCGGCTGCTCACTATCCTTCCGACCGCCATACCGAGGGCAAAGGAGGCAGCACCAAAGGCGCCGGCCCTCGGCAAGGTATCGAACTGGAGCTGTATATAGCTCGCCGACCAGAAGGCGAAGCCCGCTTCCGCTCCTCCGGCAAAGAACATAGCCAAACCACTGAGCCAGAAGTGCGGAAGCAGGAGGATTTCCTTGAAGTGAGCAAGGTCCCGGCGTGAGGAGGGAAGGGATATACCCTTTCCCGAGGGCTGGAGGAGGAGCGTCACGACGGTTATCGCGCCCAGGGCGATGTAGACAACGCGCCAACTCACCCCTAGCGAGAGGAGCTCTCCGGCACCGAGGACAGAGACGAGAACCCCCATAGGCCAGAAGGCGTGAAGAAGATTCATGTGGGTTCCGTGATCACCGGGGTGGAGATCCTCCACCAGGGGCGTGAGGAGCGCTTCGAGGATGCCGTGTCCGAGAGCGATGACGAGGCTGAAGGTGAGAATCAGGAGATAGGTGCCGCTCTGAGAGATGAGGCCGAGGCCGAGGGCGACGGTGAGGAGGGCGAAGCGGATCAGCTTGAGCTTGCCGAAAAACGAGGCGAGAATACCGCTGGTAATCAGGATACCGAACTGAAGCCAGGAGCCCGCGAAACTGATGAATCCCGCCTGAGTAAGG
>JBMCMH010000127.1:0-7047 GCA_048614515.1 Alkalispirochaeta sp.
GAAGGTGGGGCAGACCGGGACGACCGTGCGAGTGCCCCGCTACTCCCTCCGTGACCTGGCGCGAGCGGCGTGATGATCCGCGACCCGGCGAGAACGACGGAAGCGCCGGCGCTGGGGAGGGGTATTGCAACAGCTTCGTGTATACAGCCCTCTTGTCCAACCTAGTATAGTTGTCTATACTAGTACCGTGAACACCGCCAGCAGCTCCCTCCCAATTCACGAACAGATCCGCCTCGAGATCGAGCGACGCATCTCCGCGGGCCGGTACGCTCGAGGGGGCGCGCTCCCATCGGAATCGGCATTGGCCGAGGAGTTCCAAACCACCCGCATGACTGTTCGCCACGCTTTGGACGCGCTCAAACAGCGCGGGGTGCTCGAATCGCGGCGAGGTAAGGGGACGTTTGTGAGTGAGCCACCGTTGGAGCAGAGTTTGCTGCAATTCTACACGTTTGGCAGTCGATACCAGTCCGATGCACCTGACCTGGCCGTGCACGTGCTGTTTACCGGTGAGGTGGAACCGCAATCTCCCATTGATGACGGCCCGGCGTACTGTGTCATCCGCATCCGATCTCTCGGGGGAACTCCATTCATCCAGGAGCGCTCACTCATGCCGTATCATCTCTTCCCCGGACTGGATCAGTTTGATTTTGCCCAGCAGCCGCTGTACCAGGTGCTCGAACACCACTACCATCGCCCCGTGGGGAGCGCCACGGAATATCTTGAACCGGCGATTATACACGAACCCGAAGCGTCCCGCTTAGCTGTCGCGGAACACACACCGGTCTTTGTGACGCGCCGCACCACCCGCGACCGCGGCGACACCTTGATTGAATGGCGCGAGAGTTACGTACGACCGGACTACGTGCGATTCCGGGCGGAGTTGTACTCATGACGGTGTGGGGCATATTCTTTCGGTTCTTTCGAATCGGACTGTTCACGGTGGGCGGGGGCTACGCCATGGTGCCGATTATCGAACACGAAATCGCCGCCGGGGAGAATTCGCTCACCCGACATGAGATTACGCAAAACTTGCTTATCGCGCAGTCGGCACCGGGACCGATCGCAATAAACACGGCCCTCTTGATCGGAAGATCGCTCTTAGGCGTCAGGGGGGCGGTAGCGGCGTCACTGGGAGTCGCACTTCCAGCCTTTATGATCATTCTCCTTATCGCCGGCAACTTCGGCATCATTCTCGACCAACCGGCGGCCCCGGCGATCTTCGGCGGAATTCGCGCGGCAGTGGTGGTGTTGATTGGCCTCGCGGCGTGGCGGCTGGGATATCGGTCTCGGTCATGGTTCTTGGTAATGAGCTCCCTCGTCTGGTTCACACTGCTTGCGTGGTTCCAACTCAGCCCATATGTCATCGTTCTCTTGGCGGTACTCACCGGCATTATTCGGGAGTACGCTCGTCACAAACGTGGAGACGTCTCATGATCGACCTTCTCAAGTTGGCACTGGCGTTTCTAAAGGTCGGAGCATTCAGCTTCGGGGGAGGCTATGCGGCGTTGCCCCTGATCGAGGCGGAAGTGGTGGCTGCCTCCGGATGGCTCTCCTCTGAGCGCTTTGCTGATCTCATTTCGATCTCACAGATGACGCCGGGACCGGTCGCACTCAACACCGCCACCTTCATTGGATTTCAGATTGCCGGTTTTATTGGGGCCCTCACTGCCACGCTCAGCGTCGTAGCCGCACCTACGATAATCGTGTTCATAATTGCCGCGGTGTCGGATAGATTCTTCCATACGGTGTGGGTACGCGGTGCGTTGAAAGGACTCAAACCCGCATTGGTGGCACTCATCGCCTACAGCGCCTACTCCCTGGGACGAGTTGCACTCATATCCCCCGGGCATATAGTAATCGCCGGGGGCGCGCTCGTGGCGCTCAGCGCCACGCGCATCCACCCGGCGTTAATCGTCGCCGCTGCGGGCGGCGTTGGCCTTATGGCACTCTAACTCTTGATTTTGATCCGCCGCGGCTGCGCCTGCTTTCGCAGACCCAGTGTTACTTCGAGAACTCCGTTATGCATCGTAGCGGTGATCGAATCGGGATCTACCGTTTCATCCAAGGTAAACGCCCGATAATACTCGCCAACCCGGCGTTCTCTCAGAAGTACGGTGCCGTCCACGGACCACTCTGGACGAGTGCCGCTGATAATCAGCTGGTTGTTATCAACGGTCAGGTCCACATCATCCCGTTCCAGTCCAGGCATCTCCACCCGCAGATGTACCGCCTTCTTGTCATGGTACACCTCATACGCCGGGAAAATCCGTCGCGCGCGGCGGGGAGCCGGGCTGGTATCCTCTCTTCGGGTATCTACATCAGTCTGGTGTTTCTTTTCTAATGCGTTATTCATGATCTCACCTCCCTTCGTCATTTTACTTCGACGCCGATCCGCTTGGGCTTACGCTCCTCGCGCTTTGCAATCTGAACCGACAGCACTCCGTTCTTCATTTCCGCCGATACCTCATCGGGGTTAACTGAATCCGGTAACGCCAACGTGCGATGGAACGTTCCGTGCCATGTCTCGTTGCGATACTGTCCGTCTTCAGGATCAGCTTCATGGTGCTGCTTCTTCTCGCCTCGAATCGTGAGCACGTTGTTCACCACTTCGAGCTCGATGTCGTTGGCGTTAATGCCGGGCAGATCGCATGCCACCAAGAGTGCGTCCGACGTCTCCACCACATCAAGTCGGGGTGCCATGGACCGATCAAACAAACCAGTCGATCCAAATCCGACATCTTCGTCAAAGAGGTCATTGATCTGATTGCGAAGCCGCTCGACCTCAGGAAACGGCCACAAGTCCGTGCCATACGTCCGATAGTTCATATGCAACTCCTTTCTTCAGTGGTTTCACTAATAGAGAAGCAAACACAATGCCAAGTTGAGTGAGATCTTAATTCATTATAATACAATGATTTATGAGCAACCGAAAGCGCTAACGGAGTGTGGTGTGTGTATCAATTTTGCCCGGCCCGGCCCACGGCGCACCCTATAAAGTGAGTCGAAACGCCCCAATGAGGACCAATGAACGGGGACGGTGTGTCGCATTGACACACCGCCAAGAAATCAGCCGAAGAGTGTTTTTAGAGCGGGGACAGAACCGCCTCGATCTGCGCGCGTTGCGACTCATACCACGGCGGAAGAACCAGCGACTCCCCGAGATGATCAGGGTCCTCGTCCGCTGCAAAGCCGGGACCGTCGGTTGCCACCTCACACAGGGCGCCGGAGGGTTCGCGAACGTAGACCGACTTAAACCAAAATCGATCAATTACCGGTGACGCCTGCCCTCCCTGGCCAATCACCTGATCTCGCACCGCCAGTTCCTGTTCCTCATCAGGTATGCGGAACGCCACGTGGTGGACCGCGCCTACGCCCCACTTACCACTGGGCGCTTCCGGGTCTACCAGAATGTCGACCCGCTGTCCCCCAGCACCTGTACCCACGCAATACCGTTTCCAGTCTCCATCGGAATCGGCGTAGGAAAACCCAAACGCCCCACCGAGAAACGCAGTGGTGGCGGTATCGTCCCGTACGGTAAGCCGCACGGAGCCTAACGCCCGAATTTGGTACTCGTTCGGCACGGAAGATCGACTCCACGGAGTAAATACAAAGTGCTCGTAGGTGCTTGTCTCAGTCAGCGAAAGCTGCATCCCGTGCGGGTCGGTGAAGGGGATCACCTGCTCTCCAAAACGCGCTTCCGGTTCTCCAACCGGTATTCCTTCGCGGATGAGCCGTTCCCGCCAGTAGTCGCCCGACCCCACGGGTATGACGAAGCTCACCTCGCCCCAGACGCCGGCACCCACACGGCCCGGACCCATCTGGGGCCACGGAAAAAAGGTAAGGTCGGTCCCGGGATTTCCCGCGCCGTCGGCGAAGAATAGGTGGTACGTATCGGGTACGTCTTGGTTGATACTCTTCTTTACCAATCGCAAGCCCAACACGTCGGTATAGAATCGATGATTCTCTTTTGGAGGACCCGCGATTGCGGTTATGTGATGAATGCCCTGTACTGCTGTTGATTCCATGCTGTGAAGGTCCGTGAAATGGGAGCAATCGTCAAGTTTGATACCTATCCCACATCATCGCCATGTTCTCGGGTTACTTCGTAGTGCATCGCCTTGTGAAGACTACGCATCATTGCCAACATGATCAGGGTAAACGGCAGCGCCGCGATAATCGCCATCCGTTGTAGCCCACCCAGACCACCGGAGACCAGTAATACCGCCGCCGCAGAGGACTGTAACAGCCCCCATGTAAACTTCTTAGCCGCTGAGGGCTCCAAAGACCCGCCACTCGTCATCATACCCAGGACATACGTCGCGGAATCGGCAGACGTTACAAAAAAAATCCCCAAGACCACCAACGCTACCACACTGAGCACCGTGGAGAACGGAAGCCGCTCCAGGAGTGCGAAGAGGGTCCGGGGGGCGTTTTCCACCGCGATCTGCGACAACGAGAACTCGCCGGAACCGGTCATTTCCATGTTGAGGGCAGTACCGCCAAACACAGCAAACCACAAAAACGTTAACAGGGCCGGCACCAACAACGCGCCGATCACGAACTCCCTGATGGTGCGGCCCCGACTGATACTCGCCACGAACAGCCCCACGAATGGAGACCAGGAGATCCACCACGCCCAGTAGAACAGGGTCCAGTCCTGGGTCCACGAAAACCCCTGAAAAGGATTGGTGGACAAACTGAGATCAATGAGATTCGTCACGTACCCCCCCAACGTGCTGGTAAAGACGTTGAATATGTACGTAGTGGGTCCCACCACCAGAACCAACCCCATGAGCACCATCGTGAGCATGACGTTTCCTTTACTGAGCACCTGAATACCCTTATCCAGGCCGATCATGCTGGAAGCCATGTAAAACACAGTCACCACGGCGATGATAACCAACGCCGCCGTCATCGTGTCGGGAATGCCAAATACCGTGGCGAGCCCTCCTCGTATCTGGGTAGCCCCAAAGCCCAGAGACGTGGCCACACCAAACACCGTGGCAAACACCGACAAAATATCGATCGTTCGACCGGGCCATCGATAGATCGCATCACCAATGAGCGGGTAGAACACGCTGGAAATCAGTGGGGGCATTCCGCGGCGAAAGGAAAAATATGCGATGGATAGGCTCATGAGGATATACACCGCCCACGGGTGAACGCCCCAATGAAAAAAGCTCCGAACCATTGCAAACTCCGCGGCGGCACCACTATTGGCGGCGATGTGCGCCGGCGGGTTATGAAAATGGTTGAGCGGTTCCGCCACACCCCAGAATACGAGGCCGATTCCCATGCCGGCGGCGAAGAGCATGCTAAACCACCCAAAATAGCTGTACTTTGGTCGCTCGTGGTCTCCGCCGAGCCGAATCGAGCCGTAGCGACCGGCCGCCAGAAACACGATGAACACCAGAAACAACACCGTCGCCAACAGGTACGCCCAACCCACACTATTGAGAATCGCTTCATGCACCGTGGCGGTAAGCTGGTCCAGCACGTCCGGAACGAGCGCACCGGGGATGATCAGCCCCACCACCAGCGCTACGGAGAGGGCGAACACCACAGTCCCCGGGGACGCCCTACGCATGGTCCTCTCCTTTCTCACTTGGCGACGGAACCATGAGGACCGAACTGGGGCTCCGGTATGCAACCTCTTCCGCTGTGGAGCCCAGAATCGGCTGGGCGCCGGATACTCCGCTTCCGATAACCGCCACGTCAAACCGTTCACGTCGGAGGTACGCAGGGATTACGTTCCGCGAAGCCCCGGTCTCTACCACCGGTCGCACGGAATTGGCAACCGGCCTCACTCGCGCTGCCAAATCCTCCAACGCCGACTCCGCCGCTGCAATACGCCGCGCCTCCGCGCGGGGATCGGGCGCGCGGTGCCCCACGGTGAGAATCGTCAAGTCTATCGCGCCTAGAGCACCACGTTCGATGAGGGGAAACACCGTCCGGTCGGCGTCTCGAAGATCAGTTGCGTAGAGTACCGAGAGCGGCTCTTCCACGGTAGGATTTCGTCCAAGCGTAGGTTTCTGAATCAGGACGGGAACCGGAGACAGCCGTATCAGGTCCAGCGAGGTACTCCCCAGGAGGCTCCGCTGCACCCAATTCTTGCGTTTCCACGGCACGGCAATCACATCGACCTCTTGCGCCACGGCGGTCTCGATGATCTCAGATACCGCGCTGCCGGTGACGGTTTGGGCGGAGATTGTAAGCTCCTCCGACATATCGGCGGAATCGGCTATCTCTCGGGCCATACCCTCCACCTTCTGCGCGGCCCGCCGAGCTCTATTGGAACTCCCTGCTACGTGGAGGAGGCGCACGTGATGGATAGAGAGCCGCGCCAACTCGGTAACAACCGCCTCGACGCGGGACCGGCGCTCACGCAAGTGCACGGGAACGAGCCCGCGCTCAAACATCCGGCCCCACGCGCCGCTCGCCGGTGGAAGGATCCCAGTCGTTAGATCGCAGCCCCCACATCAGGATCAGCACGCCGGATACGATCGCGTATATCCCAATCAACCAAGCAAACGCGATAATCCCCGCCTCAGGGCGAGAGATGAGCAGAATTCCCACCAAAAGTGAAATTCCTCCGAAGAGCCCCACGAACATCGGAACTCCCGTGAGATTGCGAAACTGAAACGCGGTCCACAGTTGAACTCCTGCACGAATCACAATCCACACGGCGATCATCATCACGAGAACGCGCAGGGCGACACCCGGCATCAACACGAGAAACAACGCCACGAAGAGTCCCACAACCCCCTGCGCCACGGCGGTCCACGTAAAGAGCGTACCTCGTCCGCGGGATAAAAAGGAGAATAGCGCCTCTCCCACTAGGAACACCCCTACCAACAGAGCTAAAAACTCCGCCGTCACCGCGGGCCACACCAGAGCCACGAGGCCCACCGCAATCGATATACTTCCACTTACGACAGAAATTGTGCGATTTCTCGGAAACACGATCATGTTCATACCTCTATCTATCGAGGATAGCAAAACGACGCGAAAGGTGCAAAACACGGTACCGGCTCACGGTGCGGCTCG
>JBMCMH010000128.1:0-7014 GCA_048614515.1 Alkalispirochaeta sp.
GGCGCACGCCACACTGCCGCTTTCCAGGGTCAATGGTGAGCCGTCGGCGGCGGTAATCCGTACTCCCGCCTCCTCAGCGATAAGGCCGGCCGCCGCATAGTCCCACGCCCCGAGCTCATACTCAAAGTACGCATCATACCGACCTGCTGCCGTCCAGCAGATATCCAGCACCGCACTGCCGCTGCGGCGTAGGCCGTGGATCTTGGCCTGAAAGAGGGTGCGGATCGCATCCAGTGTCCGCTCCATCATAGCGCCGCGATCGTAATAGAAGCCGGTGCATACGATCGCGTCGTGGAGCGCCGCGGTGCGGGCCGCGTGAATAGGTGTTCCATTGAGCGCCGCCCCCTGTCCACGAATCGCGGTGAACAACTCATCCCGCTCCGGGTCGAGACAGGCGGCCGCCATGACGGTGCCGCGATAGGCGTAGCCCACGGCGACCCCGTAATGCGGTATTCCGTGAATGAAATTTGCCGTGCCGTCGATGGGGTCGATCACCCAGAGGTGCTCCGCAGAACGCTGCTGTCCAGCGACGTTTTCTTCGCCCAGAAACGAATGATCGGGATACGCCTCGGCGAGAAACGAGGTGATCGCGGTCTCCGCCTCGTGGTCGGCGTGGGTAACGGGATTCCAATCTCCCCGGAACTCCTTGAGCCTTGCGTCTTCCGGTGTGACGCGGCCGAAATGGCGCTGATCCGTTGCTCCGCCGATTCGGGCGGCGCGAATCGCGTCTGCCAGGATGAGGTGGAGTTCGGGAAGTGGAGGCTCGTACGGTTCCCGCGGCTCAGTGTGTGACTTGGAGCTCAACTGCGGCCCACCAGTGCCTGTATGTACTGCAGCCGCTCAAACGTCTCCGGACGATCACTACGCTTTTGGCTCATCTTGCCGCGGAACTGATCAATGGAAGCGTAACTGTGGGCGTCCATCCATTGTTCCAGCGATGTGCGCAACGGGGTGAGGTGTTCCAGTCCGTTCTCATAGAGGGTAGAACACACCTGCACCGCCTGCGCTCCCGCCAGCAACGCCTTTACCGCATCCTCGCCGCGGTGCACGCCGCCGGAGGCCACCAGTTCTGCCTGCGTTTTTCCGTAGATCATCGTGATCCATCGGAGTGGAAAGGTAAGGTCCGCGGTG
The DNA here is from genome assembly GCA_048614515.1 of Alkalispirochaeta sp. GTDB lineage: Bacteria > Spirochaetota > Spirochaetia > DSM-27196 > Alkalispirochaetaceae > Alkalispirochaeta. The sequence continues at coordinate 1,132 of JBMCMH010000128.1, forward strand.
GTGCTGAACGGAGAGGCACTGCGCAGCGCCATCGTCTCGATATCGATATCCAAGGGGTAGAAGCGGTTAAAGAGCACCACGGCGGCCGCCCCCGCCCAGCGAAGCCGATCCACCATGGCGGGGATCGAGGAGAAGTAATACCCGATCTTCACCGAAATCGGGATCGATACCCGGCGCCGCACCGCTTCCACCGTTTTTACGTAGAACTCGCTGATCGCCGCCTCATCATCGCGATAATCATAGGGCATGAGTGAAATATTGAGCTCCAGCGCGTCGGCGCCGGCCGCTTCCAGCACGGCCACCTGCTCTTCCCACCAGTTGTGGCTGACCGCGTTAATGCTCGCGATCACAGGGATCTTCACCGCTTCTTTTGCGCCACGAATGAGGTCGGTGTAGCGCTTTAGTCCCGCCTCGGTCTGAATTTCTCTGATGTAGTCGGCCGCTTCCGTGTGCTCCGTGCCACCGGAGTCGGCATCGATCTCGGCCTGGATCTCTTCTTCAAACAACGATTTCAGGACAACGGCGCCGGCGCCCGCTGCCTGACACGCTTCAACCTTATCGATAGAGTCGGTGAGGCTGGAGCTGGACACGACAAAGGGGTTGTCCAGTTCGAGACCCATGTACCGTACGCGCATATCTGCCATGTGAATTCCTTCTGAGGTGTGGTTGACACCATGGTATTCGGGATACTCGGGGCTGTCAATTCTGGCAACCGGCGCCTCTTGGCGTATTGTTTTATTGTTGTTATACTATATACAAATTTTGTTAGAATGATCGCCACCGCGCCTTCCGAAAAACGCGTGGTGGTACTGAGAAGCACACACAACAGGAGTCGTGAGATGAGTGAAAATATCGAAGATGTCATTATCGTGGGATCCGGCCCCGCGGCCCACACCGCCGCGGTATACGCGGCACGGGCGGAGCTCAATCCGCTGATGTTTGAGGGGTTCATGGCCGGAGGCGTAGCTGCGGGAGGGCAGCTTACCACTACCACCGAGGTAGAAAACTATCCCGGTTTCCCCGATGGGATCATGGGACCGGAGCTCATGGATGAGATGCGTAAGCAGAGCACTCGCTTGGGAACGCGCATCAAGACGGAGACGGTAGATGCAATTGATATGTCTCAGCGTCCCTTCGTGGTGAAGGTCGGCTCAAAGGAGTTTCGGTCCAAGACGGTGATCGTTGCCACCGGGGCCACCGCTCGCCGGCTCGGCCTTCCCGGAGAGGAGGACTACTGGCAGCGCGGTATGAGCGCCTGTGCCGTGTGTGACGGGGCGCTGCCGATCTTCCGTGACAAGCCGCTGGTCGTCATTGGGGGAGGGGATTCCGCCTGCGAGGAGGCCAGTTACCTGGCAAAATTTGGTTCCAGCGTGACGATGCTGGTTCGCCGAGACGAGCTCCGGGCGTCCAAAGCGATGCAAAAGCGAGTGTTCGACAACGAGAAGATTACGATCATGTGGAACACCAATGCCACCGAGGTTTTGGGAGACGGCAAGCTGCTGTCGCAGGTGAAGGTGCGCAACAACAAAACCGGCGAGGAACAGGTGCTGGAGGCGGGAGGCCTGTTCTATGCGATTGGCCACACGCCCAACACCGAATTTCTCGCGGGTCAGCTGGAAATGGACGAGACCGGCTACGTTATAACGCGCGGAAAGTCCACCGCCACCAACGTTCCCGGCGTGTTTGCCGCTGGTGATGTGCAGGACAAGACGTATCGGCAGGCGGTTACCGCGGCGGGCACCGGCTGTATGGCGGCGCTGGAGGCAGAGAAGTTTATCGTTGAGCAGGAGTAAGCGCGCCCGGGGGCGGTGTGGCGGCGCCGCCACCCGCGGTCGTGGGCCGGGGAGCCGCCCTGGCCGTGGTGCGGCGGCACCTCGTCTGCGCCGCCGCGCCGGGGCATCGGCCCGCCGGCGGGTCTACCGGTCTACAGATACCGCTTGGGTTCCTCTTCCATAACCCCCGCCGTCAGTTCGATGTAGGGCTTGGCGGGGCTCATGTTAAGCTTGGGAAACAGTACTTCCTCGATCTGAAAGAAGCCGACCGACTGCGACATTTCGATGTCGATGCGGATCGGCTTTTCTTCGCCCCGGGAGATGGTGATCCGTTCCACTGCGGAAGAAGAATACTTGTGAATGTCACCGACGCGGGCTTCAGTGTTTAGGAGCATCGGAATGCGGGCGCGCCCCTTCTCCATATCACACCCATCGGCGATGAGAATGAGGCCGGCCTCCAGTGAGTACACCTTAATCATCGCCATGTGCCCCACGATCGCTTCCAATACGAGGGAGCGAACGATGATTTGCTGCGTGACATCGGCCGGGTAGAACTCCGCCAAGTAGCGCTCAATGATCGGTTGTGCCAGCTGAGCAGAGTAGTTCTCGTGGTCCTGGCGCGTCATGCTCATGCCCACATCATGGAGTAATCCCGCCATGAAGATCGCCAGCACACTGTCCTGATATGTGCCGATCTCTTCCGCTTCAAGACTCATGGGAATTCCCGCATCTTGAAGAAGATTTGCAAATTTCAAGGCGTTCTTCACGACCTTGCGCATGTGCACGGGGCCGTGGTCGTTGTAGCCGAGGCGCTTAATGCTGACCACGTTGGCGTAATCCTGCAGCGCCTTGATCTCCTCGTCATGGAGCATACGATCCACGATATCGGTGAGGCCGGCGGGAACGAGTTGCAACAGTCTGCGGTCAAGACTCGCCTCTTTTGGTGATTTTTCAAAACTCATAGTACGGATTCGATTGTACACTCCGATTCTGTGCCGATACAATGCATATGGCTATGAGCTCCTCCATTCCATCAGATTTGGTTCCTGTTCTTCGCACGCGTAGTCTCGCCGTGGGTTCCGGCAAAGGCGGCGTGGGTAAATCAACCACGGCGCTCAATGTGGCGCTGCTGCTGGCGCGGCAGGGACTGCGGACAGGCCTCGTCGATTTGGATCCACTGAGTAACGTGGCGGTCATTCTTGACATTCCGGAGGAGCGGTTGCAGGCGGTCGCTCATGATCCCGATGCTCGGCAGACGTTCAACAAATTCGTGCTTTCGTATAGCGACGGGCTGGAGCTGGTCTTTCCCCACGCCGGTGGACGCGAAGACGGAAGCGGGCGCAAATTGCGCTTGTTTCAGCGCTTCGCCGCGCAATTGGTGGAGCGCTACGACGCGGTCATCTTCGACCTTCCGGCGGGAATTAGCGCGGAGGAGAACCTGGGCTTTCTGCCCTACGTCGGGGCGATGTTGCTGGTTACCAACGCTGAGCCCACGTCCCACGTGTCCGCCGGGGGATATCTGCGGAGCGTCTTTGAGATTCGGCCCAAGATGCCGGTGCTGGTCTGGCACAACCGCTATCGCCCGGCGGGGGAGAGCGGGTTCGACCCGCGGGCGGTGGCGGCAAACTATAATCGCTACGTGGATGAGGAACTGCAGATCCGTCCGGAGGAAGTGCGACGGATGCGGGACGTTGCTTTTGTCCCTCCCGACCCTGCGCTGAACCTACTGCAGACCGAGCTGGACCCCACCGTCACGATTTACTCTAAGATCTCCGAGACGCTGACGCTGGTTTTGGACCAGTTGATACGTACCATGACCGGTAGCATTCCCGCTGCTGCCCGTAGTCGAGACATGATTGCGTACTATCTGATCCACAACCACGACTACTCCGATGTGGATCGGTATGTGGCGGAGCTCGACGCGTTCCTTGTAGGTGTGGCTCGCACCGGTGATGCTGACCGCCTGCAGAACTTGTGGCACAAGCTTGAACGAACCGAGGGGCACGCGATGCTCTCTGCGCAACAGGCGGAGACGGTTCGTAGCATCGTTGCGAGTCTCCGAAACGATGAGCTGGTGCATGAGTTGGTACGGGTGCTGCGGATTCTCGATGAGGCGTTGGAGGCGCTCGCGGGGAGTTCCCGCGGCTTTCTTCAGCGCAATAGCCTAGATCATCACCGGATCGTCAGGGGAGCGGTGCCCAAAGTGCTTGCGCTCCTCGCACAGGAGTTTGACCAGCACCGAGACCGGCCGTCTAAACCGCCGAGACTACCGGTGTTCGCTCGCCACGCCGCCGCCACGGCGCTGTTTCTCATCGCCGCTGATAAGGAGCTTGCCGATGACGAGACGTATGAGCTGCTTCGTCGGCTGGTTCCCTCGCGCGTGGACGGCCGCGGAAATCGGCGACGGGATCGGTATCAGCAGATCTTGCGCGTGCTCAGTCGGGATGAGGAGTATCATCGGCTCTTCTTTCAGGTGGTGCGCACCGTGTTTCCGGGAATCACCCGCCGTATCTCTTCGCTCAACGAGTCCTTCTCGCTGCGGCCGCTCATGCTGCGCGACGCTTCCGGGAAGGTAAACGCTGCAGCGTACGTGAAGCTCACGACGCACCTGGTACACGATGTGGTAAATGCAGGGCTGGGCGTATCTATCAGTGCCACCTATAACGCCGCGAGCCAAGCGATCCGATCGGGTGTTGAAGAAATCGTGCGCGATCGCGGGTGGCGGCCGTAGGACTACCTTCGGGTTGCGCCCTCCGCGCCGGGACTGATCGCGGTGGGCCACATCACGCCCCCGTTAATCGCGGAAGGTGAGACTCATTTCGATATCTTCGCCGTGCCGTGTTTCGGTGGAGAAGCCTCCCACGTGCCCGGCGAGCGCCTCTACGATATCTCGTGAGAGGGGATCGGCGATGAGCGGCTCGGTGCGCCGGTGGGGACTATGAAAGCGGATACTCACCGACGAATCTCGTGTTCCATGTGCGGTGAATCTTACACTGATTGAGTCCGGCTCGCAGGTGCTTCCGGCTCGTACCATTTCCGCGATGATGATTGCCACCGGTACCGCGGTATCAATGGACACGAAGATGTTTGGTGGTGGGGCTGGAACGTCCACGGGGCAGCCGTCGATTCCGACGGCGGCGGTTGGCCCAAACAGGCGATCAACGAGGTGAGACATCTCCACGCGAAAACTCCGGTCGGCGCGTTCCACCGCAGAGAAGGCTGCCCCCATCGCTGAGATGCGCGTGTTGAGCTGGGTCAGCGCTTCCTGAGAGGAATGCTCTCCAAGGTGCCGTGATTGAAGAAGGATGAGGCTATTCACAAGCTGAAGGTTGTTCCGCACCCGATGATCCAGTTCATGGTTCAATTCTTGTTCGTAGATGATGCCACGAATGAGGTGATACAAGAGAGCGCGCGTTGCAGTGGTGAGAATCGCGGCCAGTGCGATATACGTTCCCACGATCGCATACCACGCATACAGCGGAATCGTCCACGGCACCAGGTGCGCATGGAGTAGGACGGTCACCAGACCTATCACACTCAGACACAGTCCGAAAATAACCACCATGCTGCGGGTCCGCAGGAGAAGATTGCCGATCAGAATTGGCGCCAACATCCAGAGCATCGATGCCGCCTCTACCCCGATGGATACCAACAGACCCGTTCCCACCGCGAGTTGCAGCCCCACCAATACGGCGGCGGACACCTGATAGGATCGTGTTCGAAGCAGATACGCCGGAAGCAGAGCGGCATACGCCCCTACGTCCAGTACCACAATGAGAAACGCCTGTGCTTGCAGCGAGGCGTAGACTCCCGGAACTACGGCAACGAGTCCGATTACGGCGAAGACCTGAATCAACCGCGTCAGCAATTTCCGCTGCCAGGGAATGAGGATATCGGTGTAGGAATCGCCGTCGTCAAACACACCAACGGCAGCTGGACTGTGCACCATACCGAGTACCTTATAGCCTACTGCCTTGAGGCACATTTTGCACACAACGTGGACGACGTCGGGGTAGTGCGGATGGTGTGGGTGGTGCGGCACCAATCGCAGTCGAATCGCGGTGTGTGGTGGCGTTCGACCGCATCTTTCCGGGGCTGCTCCGGCCGGGGC
>JBMCMH010000129.1:0-6940 GCA_048614515.1 Alkalispirochaeta sp.
ATTCCCAGGCATCTGCTGCCTCCACCGTACCAAGCCGTCCTGGCGCGTCGGCCCCGGCGACGCCGGGTTCCTCAGCGGAACCGGTCGGCGTCAGTCCTCGTGCGCGGATGCGCGCTGCGGAGCGCGGAGTCGAACCGTCCTCAATCTCCGGCACGGGGCCCGGCGGACGGATTATTGAGCGCGACGTGCTCTCCGCGTCACCGGCAACTACCGCATCCGCCCGCGGTGCCGCCGTCGGTACCCCCGGCACCGGCGTTGGCGGCCGCGTGACCTCAGAGGATCTGACCGCGTCGGCGCGGTCCACCGCTGCTTCACCGGGGGCCGCCGGTTCATCTTCGGCAGCGGGGGGTGGTCCGGGAGCCACAGCGGTATTGGACGAACTGCCGGTCTCCGGCGTCCGTCGGGTTATTGCCGAGCGGATGCTGGACTCGCTGCAGAACACCGCGCAGCTGACACTGCACTCCTCCGCCGATGCCCGGGCCCTCAAGGCGCTTCGGGCCCGCTTCAAACAGTCCGGCGAGGAACTCGGATTGGGCGGCGTGAATCTCAACGATATGGTGATGTTTGCGGTGGTGCAGACTCTCGAGGAATTTCCCGATCTCAACGCGCACTTCACCGGCGACGTGATTCGCCGCTTCTCCGGCGTCGACGTAGGCTTTGCGGTGGATACACCTCGGGGTCTGTTGGTGCCGACCGTGCAGAACGCGCACACTCTATCATTGGCGCAGCTTAGCCGCCGGATCAAGGAACTGGCGCAGCGGGCGATCGACGGCAAGGCCACCAGTGAAGACTTGGCACCTGCCACGTTTACCGTGACGAACCTGGGGGCGTTCGGGATCGAGCGATTCACCCCGGTACTTAACCCGCCGCAGGTTGCAATCCTCGGTGTCAACTCTATCAACCTCAAAGCGGTGGAAGGGAGCGACGGATCGGTAGAGCACGTCCCGCATATGGGACTGTCTCTGACGATTGATCACCAGGCGGTGGACGGGGCGCCGGGAGCGCGCTTTCTGCAGACGCTGACGAGACGGCTGGCGAACTTTGATCTACTGCCGGCCCGCTGAACGACGGAAAGGAACGGACGATGGCACATTACGACCTCATTATCATCGGCGGCGGGCCCGCCGGATACATTTCTGCGGAACGGGCGGGAGCACGCGGCAAGCGGGTACTTCTGGTTGAGCGTGGTCAAATTGGCGGCGTATGCCTCAATGAGGGCTGTATCCCCACCAAGACGCTGCTCTACAGCTCTAAACTGTACCACCAGGCGCGAAGTTCAGAAACGTTCGGCGTCACCGCCTCCGACGTGCGATATGACCTCGGCGCCGCCATGGCCCACAAAGCCAAAACGATTAAGACGCTGCAGAAGGGAATTCTGGCCCAAATGAAACAGCACGGCGTTGAGGTGCGCACCGCCACCGCCACCCTCCAGGGCCCGGGACGGGTGGAAGTAGACGGAGAGGAGCTCTCCGCCGAGTACGTCCTGCTCGCCACCGGCGGGAGAGCGATCCGGCCCCCGATTCCGGGAACTGAAGACCATCCCAAGGTACTCACCAGCAGCGAAGTTCTGGAAATCGCCGAGCTACCAAAACGGCTGGTCATCATCGGTGGCGGCTACATCGGGATGGAGTTTGCGTCGTACTTCGCCGCCGTCGGCACCGAGGTAACCGTCGTCGAGATGACCAATGAGATCATCCCCATGCTGGAACCTACCGTGGCACAATCCCTGCGCAAACAAATTCCCGGCGTGGCGTACAAACTCGGCCGGCGAGTGACGAGCGTTTCCGGAGGAGCGGATGCGGCCACAGCCGTGCAGGTCAGCATCGCCCCCGTGAACTCCCCCGGGAGCGACGGGAACACCGAGACGCCGGATGCAACCGAGACGATCGAAACGGACCTCGTATTGCTGTCTGCCGGGCGCGCGCCCAACGTGGAGGGGGCCGGGTTCGACACTGCGGGCCTCGACTACGACCGCAGCGGCGTTACCGTGGATGAGTACATGCAGACCAACCTGCCCGGGGTGTACGCCGCGGGCGACGTTACCGGCAAGATGCTGCTGGCGCACGCCGCCTACCGGATGGGTGAGGTGGCGGTATCCCACATGTTCCGGGACGACACCGCCCCATCCGGTCGGGCGCTGTGGCCCAATCGCATGCGCTCCCACGCGATCCCCTGGGTGGTGTTTACCTCCCCGGAGGTCGCCGGGTGTGGCCTCAACCCCACGGAAGCGGCGGACGCCGGCTTCGACGTGGTACACGAGACGCTGCCCCTCCAGGTAAGTGGGCGCTACCTGGCGGAGCATCCCCGGGAGCGGGGAACCGTGACGATCGTCGCCGATCGGGCTACCCGGCGCCTCCTGGGAGTACAGATGCTCGGCAGCGGCGTGGGAGAAATCATCCACAGCGCAGCGGCCATGATAGAACAGGAATTCCGGATCGAAGACATCCGGGAAGTCGTCTTTCCCCACCCCACCGTGAGCGAGGCGCTCCGGGATGCGGCGTGGGCCCTTCACTAATCAGATCACGTTCAAGGAGCAGAAGATGCCGAAAACACAAATCGTCGACCCCCAAGAAGTTCGCAAGAAGCAACAAATCGAGATCGCGCCGATACCGGTCAACCAGTATCAGCCCGATATCGCGGCGGAGCGAAAGACCTACGGAGATGACACCCTCAAGCAGGTGTACTACGACATGGCCACCATTCGCGAGTTCGAAAACATGCTCAATAGCATTAAGATGACCGGTGAATGGGAAGGAATCGAGTACTCCCACGGCGGTCCCGCGCACCTATCGATCGGCCAAGAGAGTGCGGCGGTGGGGCTGGCGCTCAACCTCACTATCGAAGACTTTTTCTTCGGCAGCCACCGCAGCCACGGCGAGATCCTCGCCAAATGTTACAGCGCGATCAACAAATTGGATGATAGCGCGCTGCAGAGCACGATGGAGAACTACCTCGGCGGCGACACGCTGCGCGTGGTGGAACGAGACGGCAGACCCGAATCGATTACCGACCTGGCGGAAGACTTTGTCCTCTACGGGACGTTGGCGGAGATCTTTGCCCGCAAAGACGGCTTTAACCGCGGTCTTGGGGGGTCGATGCACGCCTTTTTCGCTCCCTTTGGCAGCATGCCCAACAACGCGATCGTGGGCGGAAGCGCTGATATCGCCACCGGCTCGGCGATGTTCAAACGGATTAACCGCAAACCCGGTATCGTGTTGGCAAACATCGGTGACGCCAGCTCCGGATGTGGCCCCACCTGGGAGGCGATGATGATCGCCGCCATGGAGCAGTACCAAACGCTGTGGGACACGGAGATCGGCGGCGCCCCGCCGATGCTGTTTAACTTCTTTAATAATTTCTACGGTATGGGCGGACAGACCACCGGTGAGACGATGGGCTTTCGCGTGTTGGCGCGGATGGGCGCCGGCGTCAATCCCGACAACATGCACGCCGAGCGGGTGGACGGGTACAATCCGTTGGCCGTGGCCGACGCGATCGCCCGGAAGAAGCAGATCCTGGAAGCAGGCCGTGGTCCGGTGCTCCTCGATACGATCACGTACCGAGTAAGCGGTCATAGCCCCTCCGACGCCTCCTCCTATCGCACCAAGGAAGAGGTGGAGCTGTGGAAAGACGCCGATGCGATCGCCTCGTACCGTTCCTATCTCACCGAACACAAGGTTGCCAAGAAGGGCGAACTCGACGATATGGACACCCGCATCAAAGAGAAACTCAAGAAGGCGATGCGCCTGGCGACGGACCTCGAGATCAGCCCCCGGATGAACGGCGAGGAGATCTCGAGCTACATGTTCTCCAATGAGAAGGTGGAGGCGTTTGAGGAGCGGGAACCGGAGGTGCTGCTGCCGTTGGAAGAGAATCCCCGGGTACAGCAGCTCGCCAAGAAAGAACGGTTCGGGATCGACGCCAACGGCAAGCACGTCTCCAAGGTGAAAGTGTTCGCCCTGCGGGACGCACTCTTCGAGGCGATGATTCACCGCTTCTATAAGGATCCCACGATGGTGGCCTACGGTGAAGAAAACCGCGACTGGGGCGGCGCCTTTGCGGTGTACCGCGGCCTTACCGAGGCACTCCCCTACCACCGACTGTTCAACTCTTCAATCTCCGAGGGTGCCATCGTCGGGACCGGCGTCGGCTACGCCCTCTCCGGGGGCCGGGCAGTGGTAGAACTGATGTACAACGACTTCATGGGACGCGCCGGCGACGAGATCTTTAACCAGATGGCGAAGTGGCAATCGATGAGTGCCGGCGTCCTCAAGATGCCGCTGGTGGTGCGCGTGTCGGTGGGCAGTAAGTACGGAGCGCAGCATTCCCAGGACTGGTCGAGTATCACCTCTCACATTCCCGGTCTGAAAGTGTACTTCCCTGCAACCCCCTACGACGCCAAAGGCATGCTCAACCTTGCGCTGGCAGGTACGGATCCGGTGGTGTTCTTTGAGAGTCAGCGAATCTATGACATCGGTGAGTTTTTTCACGAGGGCGGCGTACCCCAGGAGTACTACGAAGTACCCGAGGGCGAGCCGGACATCAAGCGACCCGGCAGTGACGTCACGATTGTTACGATCGGGGCAACCCTGTATCGGGCAATTGAAGCCGCGGAGACGCTTGAGAACACCTACGGCATGAGCGCCGAGGTCATTGACGCTCGGTTTATCAATCCTCTGAATGTGGAAACGATTGTGGAGTCGGTGAAGAAGACCGGCCGGCTGGTACTGGCCTCCGACGCCGTAGAACGGGGCAGCTTTCTCCACACCATCGCGGGTACCGTGGGACGCGTGGCGTTCGACTATCTCGATGCCCCCCCGGTGGTGGTGGGATCACGAAACTGGATCACTCCCGCGGTAGAGCTGGAAGACGATTTCTTTCCCCAGGCGGAGTGGATTCTGGATGCCATTCACGAACAGATCGTTCCGCTCCCCAACCATACCGTCTCCACCGTGCAGACCAACGGTGAGCTCCTCAAACGCTACCGGAGAGGTGTGTAATGCCTACCAGCACAACCACCGATCCCACCGCCATACTCCCGGTGCTTCGCGGTGCCGGATGGGACGGCACGCGCTGCCGGACGTTACGGCTGATTCCAGAATCGGAGAAGGCAGGCCTGGCAAAATCAAAGAGCGCCTCAGAGATCCTCTCCATCGACGAGAACATCACCGACACTGAGAAGATCGCCCGCACATATCAGCAGCACGTAGCGGATACCGGCACCCACCCCCGTCGAATTGTCGTGGGGGATCGGGTAATCATCGCCGGGCCCGCTGCCCATGAGTTGGATACACCAACCGCCGCCGGCTCGAACCTCTCCGACGATGATCCGGTAGTTGTGGCCGCCACGTCCCGCGCCGATGTGTTGCACAATCGGATCGCGATCGTAACCGGTGCGGCGCAGGGCTTTGGATATGAGATCGCCCGGGGCCTGGCAGCAGCCGGAGCCCAAGTCATTTTGGCAGACCTCAACCTCGCGGGGGCGCAGGACGCTGCGGCCGCCCTCAACTCTCAATTTCAACGCGAGGTGCACAGAGCTGTACAGGTGGACGTCACCAGCGAGGACTCGGTCCGCGACATGGTCCAGACGGTAGTCACATACTACGGTGGGTTCGATCTGATCGTCAGCAACGCCGGGGTGCTCAAGGCGGGGAGTGTAAAAGAACTTGCGGTGAAAGACTTCGAGTTTGTCACCCGCGTCAACTACGAAGGATTTTTCCTAATGACCAAGCAGTGCGCCGCCGTTCTGGAACTGCAAAACCGCGCCGCCGCAACGGTACGTCCCGAGATTCCATTGCAGACCGATATCATTGAGATCAACTCCAAGAGTGGTCTTACCGGAAGCAACAAAAACGGCGCCTACGCGGGAAGCAAGTTCGGTGGTATTGGGCTCGTGCAGAGCTTCGCTCTGGAACTCATCGAAGATAACGTGAAAGTCAACGCGATCTGTCCGGGAAACTTTTTCGACGGCCCGCTATGGAGCGATCCGGACCGCGGACTCTTCGTGCAGTACCTGCGCACCGGGAAGGTCCCCGGCGCCCAAACGATCGAAGATGTGCGCGCTTCCTATGAGGCCCGGGTTCCGATGAAGCGCGGCTGTACCGGGGCCGATGTTGTTCGGGCGATCATGTACGTAGTGGAACAGCCCTACGAGACGGGCCAGGCCGTGCCGGTCACCGGTGGGCAGGAGATGCTTCGGTAGACACACGCCGCGAACCGGTGCCGCCGAGCACCGGCGGCAGCTACCTACCGCCTTAGCTGAGCTCCGGCGCCCCCGCTGCCATGGAATCGGGGCGGTGCAGATCACTGCGACGGGCAATACCGGCGTACAGTGCTACCCGTTCCGCCAGCGGCCGCAGATGAAACGGGTTCTTCTCGTGAAATAGTCCATAGCGAGCATCCTGCGCAGAAAGCTTCTCATGAGCGATGAGCGCCCAGGTTGTCTCTGTGAGGTGACGAAACTCCGGCATCATCACCTCGGGACACGTAAAGACCTGCCGACTGGAGTTGATGTCCACTCCACTGATCTCCAAGAGGCCCGCCGCTTCCGCCAGGCGTTGTACCCGGCGGAGCTGTTCTTTCGTGTTCCGGGGTGGCATGTACGTAATCGCCTGAAATCCGAGCGACGGCAGTTCCGCCACCAACTCGTCCAGGAAGTCGTCTTCAAACTTCTGAGCCTTCTTGTCCCCCGTGGGAGAATCGGTTACGTCACCCAGATAGGCGTACGCCGGCAGGGCACCGATGTCCCGCCCCAAGGCGGTGACCTCCCCCACCGGGCGCGCCTCCTCCGGGGACGGCTGCACGAAAAACCGCTGCAGAAAGTCCCCCTTAAACACGCCGAGGAGATCATACAGATAGTGGGGATTTTCCGTATCGGTGAGAAATCGTTTTCGTCGATCATCAAGCGGCACCTGAAGTTCCCGCTCCACAGTGGAAACCA
>JBMCMH010000130.1:0-6923 GCA_048614515.1 Alkalispirochaeta sp.
ACCCCTTCCATGGCGCCGAGCGGAGGCGCCGGGCTCGATCGGAGTGAGATCGAGTATTCCAAGGGCTGCGCGCGGTAGAGCGATTCCAGTGCCATTCGCACGCGGCGGCCCGTCTCCTCGGTCATGGTTGGGTAGGCCCCCCCGTTCAAATCGATTGCAACCCGATTCCCGATCAGCATACCTTCTGCATCGAGGCGGGAGCTCCACGCGATTCGCGCCGGACTGCGGCCTCCAGTTGCGAAGCGCTGGTCGGCTCGAAGCGCCACGGTGACCGGAACTCGTTCGACGCGAGCCACGGCGGCGGCGATCACCGATAGATACGCGGGCATCCACAGAGCCGCATCGCGGGACCCAGCGGTGGTTCGTACATCCAGCGACACTGATCGAGCGTGGACCCGCAGAATTTTAGCGATTGAGCCGCGGACCAACGCCGGCCACTGCGTCGGAACGGTAACGTGAGCTCCTTTCCGCACCGCCTCCGCCTGTGCCCATAACGCTTCATCGGCCATATGGAGTTGCAGCGCCGTGAAGTAGTCACCCTCCACCAGCTGAGGCGGTAGGGAAGCATCGGTGGATACGGCGGAATCGGTGGGCTCTGTGGGCTCTGTGGGTTCTGTGGGTTCGCTCGCCGGGTCCGAGGGGGAAGGCTCCGGGTCTCCGGCAGGCTGGGGTATCGTGGCCTCGGACGAATCGTACCAGGCTATTTCCGACTCGAGGGGTGCGTGGTCACCCCGGGTCTGCTGGATCGAGGGGGCGAGGTAGTCTACGTCGGCCCACGATGGCCCTACTAGCACTGCGATCGGCTCGCCCCGATATTGGGCATGATCCGGGAGCACTGGGATTGTTTCAAAAGGCTCCGGGAGGTCACGGGGTGTCCCACATTCAAGGTCCTGTCCACGGTAGATCCGAAATCCCTTTGGAAGCGTTCCCTGGAGGCGTTCGACTCCGTTCTCGGATATCTCGCTTCCCGCGTCCGCGGCGAGAATTAGGCGGGCCACCAGGCTACTCGGCACGGTGGGCCTCCACCAGGTGTGTTACTGCAGCAATCACCCGGTCTTGGTCGGAGAGGCGTAGATCGGGATATAAGGGGATGCTAACAATCTCGCGGAACCGCGCATCGGTGTGCGCCAGGAGTCCAGGGGCGTCCCACGAAGCGGACGGCTGAGGTGCGTCGGACACTGCTGCACCCCCGGCAAGATATGTGCGGCGATTGCGCCAATACGGCATGTGATGAAGCGGAATGTAATGCACCGAAGTTCCAATCCCCCGCATCCGCAGTTCCTCGATGAACTGATCCCGCGTGATGGTGAGCTTGTCGACGTGGAGACGCAGGATAAACAAGTGCCACGCGTGGCCGGAGTGTGCCGTTGGCAGTTCAATAAGACCGGCGCGGGCGAGCGGTTCCAACGTGGTCCGATACCGCATCGCCAAGCGGGTCCGGGCGTCATGGAGCTCTCCCGCGCGCCGGAGCTGGACGCGGCCGATGGCGGCGGCGGTATCGGGAAGGTTGTATTTGAAGCCGGGAGCCAAGATCTGATAGTACCAGTGGGGCGGGGTGGCATACCGATCCGTCCCGCTGTCCGTAGCACGGATTCCCTCGGGAGTACGAGCGCTCGGCCGGGCCGGACGCTGATCAGTACCGGCATCGGTGTAGCGGTGCCACGCTTGGCGATCGATACCGTGGGACCTCATCATTGCCATGCGATGAGCATACTCCTCATGTTCCGTGACGACCATGCCTCCCTCACCGGTCGTGATCGTTTTGTTCGCGTAAAACGAGAACACTCCAATGTCGCCGATCGTTCCCGCTGCTCGGTCGCCGATCCCCGCCGGAAAGGCGTGCGCTGCGTCTTCAATGAGGGCTGCGCCGTGGTCCCGCGCAATGTTTGTCAGGGCGTCCATGTCGCAGGGCTCCCCGGCAAGATGGACGGGGATGATTGCTGACACCCGATGCCCGTTCCGGCGGAGGTTGTCGGCCAGCCTGGCCACTGAGGTGGGGTCTATCAGAAGCGAGTCGGGCCCGATATCCGCGAACGCCACTTCCGCTCCGAGGTAGCGTGCCACTTCCGCCGTGGCGGCAAAGGTCAGACTTGGAACGATGACAACGTCGCCCGGCCCAACGCCCACTGCGTCCAGCGCGAGATGGAGGCCGGCGGTGGCGCTATTTACCGCCAACGCGTGTGGTGAACCCACGGCCGCCGCAAACTCCGATTCAAACGCCAGTGCGTGCCGGCCGGTGGTGAGCCACCCGCTGCGCAGCACATCAGCTACCGCCGCTATTTCGTCCTCACCGATCGATGGTCGTGCAAAAGGAATCGCGCTCACAGTTTGCTACTCTCCGGGGTGCTTAGTATTCCGGTTCTCCCGGATGGGGGAGTAGATCCGGATAGTAGGGGGTCAAGACCTCCCTGAGTCTCCACCGATTACGATACTCCCCGGGGCGAGATTGGTCAAAGAAGCACACCGGCCGCACATCGGCGAGGAGCGAGTACAGCTGATCGGCGGAGCACGGTCCCGCGGACCGCTGCGCCGGGTCTCGGCGTACTTTTACGATGCGCTCCGACGGTTGATCCTCCGGAACCTCGCCCGCGTCGAAGAGCGTCTCCGTCAGTTTCTCCCCCGGTCGCAAGCCGACCTCCTCTACGGGGATATCACTGTCCGGCGTGAATCCATAGAACCGGATCATCTGCTCCGCCAGGTCTCTGATGTTTATGGGGTCTCCCATATCAAGAACGAATAGTTCTCCCGGCGTTCCGACGCCCGCGGTCTGCAATACCAACGAAACTGCTTCGGGAATCGTCATGAAGAACCGCGTTGCCCGGCCGTCGGTGATCGTCACCGGACCGCCCTTTTCGATCTGGCGGCGAAAGAGCGGAAGGATGCTGCCCCGGGATCCGAGCACGTTTCCGAAACGCACAACGGTCCCCGATGGGGTGTTCGAGGCCGGGGATGCCCCGGCGGGACGCAACAGGAAGAGGGATTCCGCAAGATTTTTGCTGACCCCATACATATTGCTCGGGCGCACCGCCTTATCAGTGGAGATAAGTACCAGTCGACCGGTATGTGCCGATTCTGCAGCCTCGATCAGATTGAGCGTGCCGAACACGTTGTTCTGGATCGCGGCTACCGGGTTGGCCTCCATCATCGGAACGTGCTTATAGGCGGCCGTATGGAAGATGACGTCCGCCTTGAGTCGAGACAACAAGAACCGCACGTATTCAGAATCCGTGAGATCGCCGATGATGGGAATGATAGTAGCGGTGTCACCAACACCCTCGTCTTGAAGAAGCCGTAGCTCCGCTTCGATCTCGTAGATGCTATTCTCGCCGTGCCCGAGCAGATACAACCGTTCCGCGCCACCGGAAAGCAATTGCCGCGCCAACTCACTGCCGATGCTTCCACCGGCGCCGGTAATGAGGACACGTCGTCCCCGGAGATATGACAGTGCTTCCCGGAGATTGATATTGACCGGGGTGCGCCCCAAGAGGTCCTGCGGATCAATCTGGCGCGTCTGGATGAAGTGTGCTTCGTCACCCACGATCTGAGAGACGGTCGGGAGAATTCGAATACGGGAGAACTCCGCCCGCCGCAAGGTGGTGTGCAAGCGCCGGAGGTCTTCTCGAGAAGCGCTGGGAATCGCGATCAAGGCCTCGTCGGCGGGAGTCTTTTGCACCAAGGAGACGACATGATCGATCGGCCCGAGAACGGGGATAGCATCCACGCGGGTTCCAATTTTGCGGGGGTCATCGTCGAGGAACGCCACAACTCGTCCAATTACGCCCTTTTCCAAAATCTCTCGGGCGATTGCCCTCCCGGCGAAGCCCGCGCCGATCACGTAGATGCGACTCGTACTCATGAGGCGTTCTCCGACGCATCTGAACGCTCCGGCTGTGCGGCGATCACCTCGAACCCAAGATCGATCCGAAAGGAGTTCTCATACATGTCGAGTTGAATCTTGGCCCGTCCCTTTCGCTTGTCTACTTTGATGATTCGTCCTTCCAGGCCCTGCAACGGTCCTTCCTGCACCACGATCCGGTTGTTTACGTCAAACGTCACCTTGGACTGTTCAACGATCTCTCCAAACGAGAGAAAATGGCGCACCAACTCCAGGTCTTCTCCCTCTAGTGGACGAATATCCTGGTTGGTCTTCAAGAATCTGACGAACCCGGTGCAGCTTCGCAACGTCCGGAGTCGAAGCGCATCAATCGTGGGTGATTCGATAATCAAGTACCCTGGAAACAGTGGGGCCAGCGTACGAACTCGACGTCCCCGACGGCGGATGGTTAGTTTTCGACGAGGCCACCAGATACGGGTATCCTCTATCTGGTTTTGGAGCAGTGCCTTGTGAGCTAAGGTGATAAACCGCTCTTCTTCGCCGGTCAGTATCTGAAACACGTAAAATCGAGATGCCATGGTTACTGAACGGACGATAGCACAGCTTCTCCGGCCTCGCAACGCGAGAGGGGTGTCCACAACCGTGGGGATGGCGCTGCTCCGTTGTGAGGCACGGCCGCACTGCGGGCCGGCTATGGGATCGGTAGAGCTACAGCCGGAGTCGATCCATGCCGACACTGAGACCAGAGGTGAAGTGAGATGACTATGAGGCGAACGGTACGGCTTTTTGCCGGAATTCTGATATGCGCCGCCGTGGTGCCCGCATGGAGCCAGGCCGATTGGCAGGGATCCGCTGCGGTAGGAACGTCCGATGAGTTCCCCTCCGACGGATTGTACGCCGCATCCAGCGCTTTTCCTCTCAATTCGACGGTGGATGTCACAAACCCCGCCACCGGTGAACAGGCCCGAGTGGAGATTGTCCGGGGGCTCGATGATCCGGGCGTGTTTATGGTCGTTTCCGAAACGGTGGCGAACGAGCTCAATTTGAAGCCGGGGAATTCCACAACGGTCCGAGCTACGCCCGTCCAACCTCCGGGGCTAACCGCCATTTCTCCGAATCAAGACCTCCCGTTTCATCCTGATCCCGACGTGAACCCGGCAGCCAGCTTTGGTGACCCCAATGCTGCCCTGGTAATGCCTCCTCGTCGAGAGGAACCGGCTGACGCCGTGCAGGAGGTGGAGCCGGCCCCGGCTGAGGAGGGGGCGGTGGCCGACGGCGGTCCTGACGAGTCAACGTCTGATGAGGAGACTCCCGACCAACGGGATGAGGCATCACCGGAGGACACGGAACCTGAAGAGCGGGAACTGCGAGTTGCCGAAGTTGATGTACCGGAAGATGAAGACGCGACCGAGGAGCGATCTACCGGCGACCGCGAAACCGACACCGCCGGCGAAGGCGATACTGAACCCGACGAACCCGACGAGCCCGACGAAGCGGACGAGCGGGAGGGCGATCTCGACGAGCCGGTTCCTTCCGTGACGATCCCCGTGACACCGCCTGAATCAGAGCCGTTGCCGATTACCGAACTGGAAGTCCCGGAAGCCTCCGTCGAAGAATTTGAGACGGAACTCTCCGATCCGGAGGTTCGAATCGTGGTGGATGTGCCCGAACCGACGCAGCCACCTGCCAATCCGGTGCGCGTCGTCCCAACGATTTCCGCGGATACGGATGAATCGCCGCGGATTTCGGAGGCTGAATCCGCAGAAACGTCGGAGCCTGCGGAGGGAGAGGTGGCGCTTCCGCTCGTGCCGGAGGACGAGGTAGAAGCCCGCGTGGCGGACCGGGAGCCGGATGCCGATACAGCAATCGCCCCGATCCCTGAGGAAGATGAGCCGCTTCGCCCCGATATGATCCCCGATGACGCGATTGTGAGCTTGGAGCCTGCTGATTTTCGCAGCCCCGACCCGCCACCGGAGCCGGCTCCGGCCCCTGAGGAAAGGGATTCTGAGCCCACCGAGGATATGGACGGTGATTCTGAAGCGATCGCGTCGCCGCAGCCGGCGGAGTCGGGCAGCGATACTGAGGGTGATCCGCCCTCAGAACCCGAAGCGGAGCCCGCCCCCGATTCCGACCCGAGCCGGGCCGCTACCGATGCGCCCGCCACCGAGGGTGATCCTGCAGGCTCGCTGCCGCTTGTGGAAGAACTAGATGGCGAAGCCGCCTATGTGCAGGTGGCGGCGTTCTCCACCCCCCAGAGCGTTCGTCGAACGATCGATACGCTTAGCGGAGGGTGGCCCGTGGCGGTCATGGCTCAGAAAAACGGCGACCGCTCGGTGTATCGCGTGTACGTGGGCCCCCTGGCGGAGGACGAGAAGGGAAGCGTGCTCTTTCGAGTGCGCAACCAAGGCTTTCGCGATGCCTTCGTCCGATGAGGGAGCGATAGGCATCGGAACGCTTATGAGAACAACTGTGAGATCGTTCGGTGGTACTTTTCATGCACCACCGATCGCTTGATCTTCATCGTCTGAGTCAGCTCTTCACCCACCTCAAACGGTTCCTGGAGTAACGCAAACCGGAACACCTGCTCGAACGCCTTAAATCCCGTCTTGCCGTTTACACGATCCTGGATCTCACGATTTATCTGCGCGCGAACCTGTTGGTCGTCACGGAGCTCCTCTTGATCGACAAATTCGATCTCCCGGTCCTGGGCAAACTGCAGCATCTTCTCTTGGTTTGGATACACGAGCGCTCCCAGGTACTTCTGGTCCTGTCCGACGATCATCACCTGATCGATAAAATCCGATTGGAGAATCGCGTCTTCAATCGGCTGGGGTTCGATGTTTTCACCGCCCAACAGAACGATCGTTTCTTTCGAACGGCCCACGATTCGGAACTCGCGATCATAGGTAAACAGCACCAGGTCGCCGGTGTTGAGCCAGCCGTCTTCGGTGAGCACCCGGGCGGTTTCTTCCGGTTTTTTGTAGTAGCCTTCCATGATTTGCGGGCTCCGCACGTGAAGCTCCCCTTTGTGTCCGGGACCTAGCTCGCGGCCGTCTTCGCCCAGAACTTTGTACTCCACGTCCGGCAG
>JBMCMH010000131.1:0-6879 GCA_048614515.1 Alkalispirochaeta sp.
GGAAGGCAGCCTATAGCACGAGCCGGTACCACCACAATCCGATCTGTTCTCGCGCCACCGTGGCAGTATCTCTCAGATTCGTGGCGGTGGGCATAAACATCACCGGCCGCAGCGGGCGCCGATCTCGGCGGTATGCGGCCGGAGCGGGAAGCGCGGAGAGTCCCTCCCGGCTGAAGGCAAGCACCGCGCGCCGCATGTGGTAGGCACTGGTTACGACCACCACTCGCTCCAGGTCAAACCGCTCCGCCGTGAAGCGGGCGTTCTCGGCGGTGGTTCGACTCTCAGCCTCAACCCGGATCATCGAGCGGGGAACGCCTAGCTCCTCGGCGAGAACCGCCGCCACTTCGGCCTCCGGTGGAACCACCTCCGCCGCAAGTACTCGTCCCCCGGTCACCACCAGCGGTACCTGCAACCGACGCGCCAACCGCACCCCGTAGAGCAGGCGCGACTCAGCCTCGGGGCTCAGCGCCGCCCCGGAGGCATTCGCCGCGGGCCGGCTGCGCCCCGCCGCGGGCCGGTCCACGTCCACCGGCGTCCCCTCGGTTGTATCGGCGCGGGACTCCTCGGAAGATACCGCGTGGTCAAGCTCCTGAATTAACTGCTCCGCCGGACTCTCAACTATCACGCCCCCGCCCAGCACGACCACGGCATCGGCGCGTGATAACTCGGCCGCGGAGACCGGGGGAACTGCGCGCTCCAGGGCACCCATCACCCGGTCGGCGACGATGCCGGTTGACGCCAAATAAAGTAAGACCGCCACCGCGCTCAGAAGGGTGGCGCCGGCGGTTACCGCCCCGGTGGCGGCGGGAGGCTGTCCCCACCGCAGCATATGGCGGCGGGTACGCACGAGCACCACCGCCAGTGCTGCGAGTAAAACAATGAGGTTCCCGGGAAACAGAATCCACGGTTCAATAAACTTTGTGATCATACGAAGCGCCGGACCAAATCATCAAGTTCTTGGAGCCAGGTGCGTCGGGCGCGCCGGGTACTTTCGCGGACGTTGTAAAACGTCTTAAACGCGACATCCGTGATACCCACATAGCCGAATACTCGCTCCCGCCACAGGGCGTACATCGCTTCCTGGCTGAGCGGATTCGTTTCATCGGTCGTATTGATCACCAACGCCCGGGTACCCCCCAGCATGGGGACCTTCTCTTTGGGCATAAACTCTTCACCCTGGAAGTCAAAGGCGACTCCCGGGCGAAACAGCCGATCGATCCACCCCTTGAGCATCGCCGGCGGCATGCCCCACCAGTCGGGATAGATAAATATCACTCCGGCCGCCTCCTGGAGTTGTCGCGCGTGCGCCGTAAAGACGTCATCAAAGCTAAACCGTCGGGCGATCTCCTCGTTCTCCAGGACCGGCTGAAAATGCTCCTGGTACAGGTCATGAAGATGGACGGCGTGTCCTTCCTCGGTCAGAGCGGCGGCTATTCGGTCGGCGGCGGCGTGATTGAGGCTGCCCGGATTGGGGTGGCACAAAATTACCAGTACCTGCACAAGGGACCTTCCTTTCTCATTCTCCGGCCAGTATACTGCCGGTAACCGATTGCCGCATCTGATAAGCGGCATTCGTTGTTAAGAATTATTCCGAAAAATTATCCGAAAGTGCTTGAAGGCAGCCGCCATTGAGAGTATTTTACGGAAAGAGTTAGGGAAGGTGAACATGGTTAGCAAGACCGATATTCTTGAGTCCTTGAAAAAAGTTATCGATCCCGAGATCGGCATCAATATCGTCGATGTGGGACTGATCTATCGGATAGATGTGGATGAAGACCAGGTTGAGGTGGATTTCACGCTCACCTATCCGGGGTGTCCGCTGGGGGATCAGATAACGGGAGATATGGTAACGGTGATTCGTGAGGATCATGGCTATGACAACGTCGTAACCAACCTCGTATGGAATCCACCGTGGAGCATCGAGTTTATGAGTGAGGAAGCCCGCCTGGATCTCGGGTATCCCATTTGATTCAACACCGCACGGCGATCATAAGAGGAGTTTCACTGTGAAGATTGAAATAAAGAACTTGCAAGCAAAGATTGAGGACACCCCCATCCTGAAAGGGGTCGACCTCACACTCAACAGCGGCGAAGTGCACGCCCTCATGGGGCCCAACGGCTCCGGGAAGTCTACCTTGTCCAACGTGATGTTCGGTAACGAGACCTACGAGGTTACCGGTGGGGAGATCCTCGTGGATGGGGTAAACATCTTGGAAATGGAACCTCACGAACGGGCGCAGTTGGGGTTGTTCCTGGCGTTTCAGTATCCCGTGGAGATCCCCGGCGTATCAGTAGGACGGTTTCTCAAGCGTGCCTCAGAGATTCGCTTTGGGGGAGATGAAGAGAAGACCAAGACGTTTGTAAAACGGCTGCGGGGATCCATGGATTATATGGAGATGGAGCAAAGCTTCATTAACCGCTACCTCAATACGGGATTCTCCGGCGGTGAAAAGAAGCGGATGGAGATTCTCCAGATGCTCATGTTGGAACCACAGTTCGCGATTCTCGATGAGACTGACAGCGGGTTGGACATTGACGCCTTGAAGATTGTGGCCAAGGGAGTAAACAAACTGCGCTCCGAGACCGATTTCGGCGCGCTGGTCATTACTCACTATCAGCGAATTCTGGACCACATTAAGCCTGACTTCGTGCATATCATGTATCAGGGCAAGATCGTCACCTCCGGCGGAAGCGAGCTGGTAGAAGCACTGGAAGCTAAAGGCTATGACTGGGTAAAGAAACAGCACGGCATTCAAGAGGAGGCCCTGAATGAGTAGTGAACAAGTACAACTTGATGACTATAAATATGGATTTCATTACGAGGATAAGTCGGTCTTCAAGACCAAGAAGGGTCTGAGCGAAGATGTTGTCCGGTCGATCAGTGAGGCTAAAGGCGAGCCGGAGTGGATGCTCGAGTTCCGCCTGAAGTCGCTGGCGGCGTTCAACAGTAAGCCGATGCCCTCCTGGGGTGCGGACCTGAGTGATATCGATTTCTCGGAGATCTTCTACTACGCCCGGCCCACGGAAACCGCCGGCGCTCGCAGTTGGGACGACCTCCCGCCGGAGATCAAAGATACGTATGATCGCTTGGGGATTCCCGAGGCGGAGCAGAAATTTCTCGCCGGCGTCGGCGCGCAGTACGACTCAGAGGTGGTGTACCACAGTCTTAAGGAAGATCTGGAGCGCCAGGGGGTGCTGTTTTTGTCGCCGGAGCACGCGATCGAAGAACACCCGGAACTGGTGAAGAAATACTTTGGGACGATCATTCCATACAACGACAACAAGTTTGCCGCGCTCAATAGCGCCGTCTGGAGCGGGGGCAGCTTCGTCTACGTCCCTAAGGGAGTTCATGTAGATGTGCCCTTGCAGGCCTATTTTCGCATTAACTCCGAGAGCTTCGGGCAGTTTGAGCGGACTCTCATCATCGCCGACGAAGGTTCCTTCGTCCACTACGTGGAGGGCTGTACGGCGCCGATTTACACCACCGATAGTCTGCACAGCGCCGTGGTCGAGATCGTCGCCCTTGAGGGGGCGCGAGTCCGGTACTCTACGATCCAGAACTGGTCCAGCGACGTCTACAACCTGGTCACCAAGCGCGCTGTTGCACACAAAAACGCCACGGTGGAATGGGTCGATGGTAATCTCGGCAGTAAGCGGACGATGAAGTATCCCGCCGTCTATCTCATGGGAGAGGGGGCGCATGGCGAAGTACTCTCCATCGCCTTTGCTGGAAAGGGACAGGAGCAGGATTCCGGTGGCAAGATCATTCATGCCGCCAGCAACACCAGCTCGCAGATCACTTCCAAGTCGATTAGCAAGGACGGGGGCACCGCCACCTACCGCGGTCACATTAAAGTGGACGAGGGTGTGGTGAACGCTCGCAGCAAGGTAGAGTGTGACGCACTGCTCATCGATGGGGAGAGCACTACCAACACCTATCCGTATATGGATATTCAGTCCGATGATGTGGCGATCGAGCACGAGGCTACCGTTAGCAAGATTTCGGATGACCAGCTCTTTTACCTGATGAGTCGCGGCCTCGATGAAGGTGAGGCTGCCACGATGATCGTCAACGGCTTTCTCGATCCGCTGGTCAAGCAGTTGCCCATGGAGTATGCCGTGGAACTCAATCGGCTGATTGAGCTCGAGATGGAGGGTTCCGTCGGATGAGCGTGGAAACATGTAATGATTCCTCGGTGGAGACGCTGCGGTCGTTTGTGGCCAACCGCAGCGAGCCGCAATGGTTGCGCGAGGTTCGCGAAGCGGCGGTAAATCGCTTCGCCGAAATGGAATGGCCCACCTCCCAGGATGAGGAATTCCGCCGAACCGATGTCTCAATGTACACCTTCGACGACTACGGGTTTGAAATCGCCGCCGGCGCCGACGCCGAGGTGGAAAACCCCGTG
Source organism: Alkalispirochaeta sp. (assembly GCA_048614515.1). Classification (GTDB taxonomy): domain Bacteria; phylum Spirochaetota; class Spirochaetia; order DSM-27196; family Alkalispirochaetaceae; genus Alkalispirochaeta. The sequence continues at coordinate 4,407 of JBMCMH010000131.1, forward strand.
GGGCATTCCGGTTCCATGACGTTTTCCAATACCGCCGGGTTGCGTCGCTCCATGGCTGAAGGGCTTCAGGAAAAAGGTGTGGTCTTCGTTTCTCTGCAGGCGGCTATCAACGGTGCAGTCACCGGAGATCTTGCAGATAAGGTCAAGAACGTGCTGCTCCGCGGTCTGGAAAACGCCGACAACCGGATCGCGGTGTGGCACTACGCCACAATGACGCATGGGGCGATCCTCTACGTGCCTCGGTTTGTGGAACTCAAGGATCCTTTCGTGGTTACCTTTGATGAATCCGGTGATGAGGTGCTGCGCTCCCCGCAGATCGTTGCAATCGCCGATGAAGGGGCGCGGTTTACGGTGGTACACCGCTCGCGCGGTGCTGAAGAAGGGGAGGTGCTCTTTAACGAGGCGGTGGATCTGCATGTCGGAAACGCCGGACGGATCGATTGTTTCGGCCTGCAAAACGTGAACATAGACTCCTCCTATTTTTCCAACGGCTTTGGCTCGGTTGGGCGGGACGCCACGCTCCACGTGTACACCGGCGCGTTCGGGGGGCTGTTGAGCAAGTACCGCTACGATGTGCACATGGATGGCGCCGGAGGCGATGCCTTTATCGGGGGGGTCTACTTCCCCCATGAGGACCAGCACGTCGATCTGCGTACCGTGCAGCACCACGTAGATCCCAACGCCCATAGCCTCACCCTCTACAAGGGCGCGGTTACCGACGAAGCACACAGCGTCTATCAGGGACTGATCAGTGTAAACCACGACGCCCTCAACACGGACGCGTATCTCACCAATAACAACATCGTGCTTGGTGACGATGCTCGGGCGGATTCCATTCCCACGTTGGAGATTCACACCGACGAGGTGCGTTGTAGCCACGGCAGTACGATCGGGAAGCTCGACGACAGTCAGATTTTCTACCTCAACACGCGCGGATATTCGCCGGAAGAGGCAAAACACCTGCTGGTGCAGGGCTTCTTCGAAGAAGTGGTGGGGAATTATCCTGAGGTGGTCGTTGACGACATCCACGAGATTGTAGAGAAACGGATCGCACTTGATCAGGAGTAAGCTCCGGAACTACCACCGGTAGCGCACACGAGGGGCTTTGGCTACGGCTGAAGCCCTTTTTTTTAGGAGAACAGACATGGCAAAATGGCGCGAGGTGTGCCGCGAAGACGAGTTCCAGCGAACGAAGAAGTTCGTTCACCGAAGGAAAGAGATCGCGTTATACAAGTTGGAAGACGGCATCTATGCCACGGAGAACTCCTGCAGTCATGAGTACTCCGAATTGAGTGAGGGCATTATTATGGGCACCGATGTGTACTGCCCCAAACACGGTTCTCGGTTCGATATTAAAACCGGTGCAGTCCGGGACCTCCCCGCCACACGGCCGGTGAAAACCTACGAGGTGATGGTTGAAGACGGAGTCGTATACGTCAAGGTCTAAGCCCGACTCAGGGCGCCGCCTGGATGAGGCGCAGCACGGAGATCCATCGTCTCGCCGGAGCGCATCCCGTAGCTCGGATGCGTCACCGCCCCCGGCCGCGCCGTCTCCCGAGACGTCTCTTCTCCGACGGACTCAGCTGCTGGGGCCGGAGGATACGGCGGTTGCCGGAGAGCTGCTGCGCGGCGGAGAGCTGGTCGTGATCCCTACTGAAACGGTGTACGGCCTGGCGGCGGACGCTACCAACTCAGAAGCGGTCCAGGCGATCTTTGCCGCCAAGGGTCGCCCCCAGGACAACCCCCTCATCGTGCATCTCTCCTCCGTCTCCGATGCCCTGCAGTTAATACCAGACGATCTCGAAGCGGCGCGCCGGGCATTGGCGTCGTTCGCTCCGGGGCCGCTCACCGTTGTGGTTCCCTCCCCCACGGGTATCGCCTCGGTGGTACGGGGCGGGCTGGACACCGTGGCGCTACGCGTTCCGGCACACCCCGGGGCCTCGGCCATTATCGCGGCGGCGGGAGTACCGGTGGCAGCGCCCAGTGCGAACCGCAGTGGCCGGCCGAGCCCTACCACGTTCGCGATGGCGCGTTGGGAGATGGAGGGCCGTGTCGGCGGAATCGTCGAAGGCGGCGATACCGACATCGGAATTGAGTCCACCGTGGTGGACGGCACGGACCCACACTCGTTGCGCATTCTCAGGCCGGGGAGTATCTCGGCGGAGGAGCTCCGGGAAGCGATCCGTGTACCCATTTATACAGGCGGCTCCGCCGGTGACGGAGAACAACGGTCCCCCGGCACGCGGTACCGGCACTACCAACCTACCGTTCCGGTGGAGGCGTTTGAGAGCGGTACGTGGGACGTGGTATGCAGGACGATTCTCAGCGACGAGACGGAAGCAATACGGGTCGTGCTGACCGCCACATCGGAGCTCCCTAGAGCCGCCCACGGGAAGCTGGACGTGGTGATTATGACGTCCACGGCGGAATACGCGCGACGCCTCTACCGCGAGTTTCGCCGGGCAGAGGAGGA
>JBMCMH010000132.1:0-6808 GCA_048614515.1 Alkalispirochaeta sp.
GGTGGATTATGACAATACCCACCTTCTCGCTGTCCTTAATGTCGTTAAACGCCACTTCCTCCCCACGAAAGCGGATCGTTCCTTCGTATTGGTCGTGGGGAAACACACCGGACAGGACGTTCATCAGGGTGGATTTTCCAGCGCCGTTTTCGCCGACCAACGCGTGAATCTCATCATCGAAAACGGTGAGATTGACCCCGTCGAGGGCGGTGACCCCGGAGAAGCGTTTGATGATATCCCGCATTTCCAAAATTACTTCGGCCATAGGTGATTATACTCCTTGGTTGGCGGTGGCGCGTGGCAGAAAAACGGCGGAACCGGGGAATCGCCGGGCACGATGCCGACGATTCCACAGCTCCGGCACGGAAGTATGTTCGCCTAGAGGTCGAGATCCTCCCGGGTGTAGTACCCGGTATCGACCAGTGCCTCTTCCCAGTTGTCGATGTCGACGGACACCGGCACTTCCAGGTAGGAAGGAACGACGAAGACGCCGTTATCATAGGTTTCGGTGTCGTTGATCTCCGGCTCGGTATCGCTGAGAACCGCGTCCACCATTCGAGCGGCCCGCTCCGCGAGGACTCGGGTGTCCTTGAACACCGTGGAGGTCTGCTCACCGGCGAGAATCGATTTGACCGAGGGAACTTCCGCGTCCTGACCGGTCACGACCGGAAGCTCCTTGCCGCCCTCACCATACCCGGCACTCTTGAGAGCCGAGAGGATTCCAATTGAAAGACCATCGTAGGGAGAGAGGACCGCGTCGACATCTTCATCGCTGTAGTGAGCGGTGAGGATGTTGTCCATCCGCTGCTGCGCCGTAGCACCATCCCAGCGGAGAATCGCCACCTGGTCGAACTCGGTCTGACCGCTGACAACCTCCAACTGACCCTCGTCGATGTACGGCTGGAGCTGGCTCATCGCACCGTCGAAGAAGTAGTACGCGTTGGTGTCGTCGGGAGATCCCGCAAAGAGCTCGATGTTGTACGGACCCTCGCCGGATTCCAGATCGAGGGCGTCGACGATGTATCCACCCTGCAGCACGCCCACCTGAAAGTTGTCGAAGGTGGCATAGTAGTCCACATGGGGGGTGTTAATGATCAATCGGTCGTAGGAAATGACCGAGACATCGTTATCCGCCGCTTGCTGCAGAACGTTGGTCAGGGACGCCCCGTCGATCGCGGCGATCACCAGTACATCGGCTCCACGGACGATCATGTTTTCCACCTGGGAGACCTGGGCGTCGATGCTGTCCTCGGCGTACTGCAGGTCCACCCGGTAGCCGCGCTCTTCCAGGAAATCTTTCATGTAGTTACCATCCTGAATCCAGCGTTGGGATGACTGGGTCGGCATGGCAACACCTACGAGGGGGGCTTCATCTTCGCCTTGACCGCCGGCGAATAGCGTTCCAGCTGCCAGCACCATCAGCGCCAGCACGAATACAGAACTCAATCGTTTCATCTGAGTTCCTCCTTTGTGGGGTTTCCGACAGGCGCGACATCAATCGCACACCGCCGGGCTTTGCGTTATCGTTAACGCACGGATCAATTATGAGCGTAGCACCGGTTCTGCCGGGGGTCAATAAAAACTTTCGCCCTGCGCCTGTCGGATACCGGGAGGTGCCGCCGCGGATTACCGGCCGTCGCTATTTTTGACCGTAATAGGCGTCTTTGCCGTGTTTGCGCAGCCAGTGCTTGTCGGTGAGGTATTCCGGGGGGCGCTCGCTGCCGGGATTGACCGAGATCGTGTCCAGGGCCATCGCTGCCACCGCCTCCAGGACGATCGCGTTTTCCACCGCCTTTTCGGCAGTCGTGCCCCAGGCAAAGGGTCCGTGGGCCGCTACCAGCACCCCGGGAACCGCCGCGGGATCGATGCCTCGAGACTCAAATGTCTCCACGATCACCCGGCCGGTATGGTACTCGTAACGATCGAGCACCTCCGCCTCAGTGAGAGGACGAGTCACGGGGATCGCGTCTCGAAAGTGATCGGCGTGGGTCGTCCCGAGGATCGGAATATCCCGACGCCCTTGAGCCCACGCCACCGCCTTCGCGCTGTGGGTGTGTACCACCCCGCGCGCCTGGGGAAACGCGCGGTAGATCTCCAGATGAGTTTCCGTGTCCGAGGACGGGCGCAGCTTCCCGCCGACCACCTCACCGGTATCGATCGAAACGAGCACCATCGATTCCGCGTCGAGGGCGTCGTAGGAGACCCCGCTCGGTTTGATCGCCATCACCGGCTCGGTCGGGTGGCGAACGCTTGCGTTTCCCCATGTGAGAAGCACCAGCCCGGCGTCGACGATCGCCCGATTGGCGCGAAGGGTTTCTTTTTGAATGTCATAATTCGTCATAGTCGTATGTGTTCCTTGTAATCACGCTACTGTAGAACCGGACCGGTGTAAACTCACCGTCAATTTCTCGGTTGACAGCAGCTGTCCGGCACTCCTACAATTGCGTTAACGATAACGCAGGTGGAGTGAGTTGGCAAACGAACCGGATTCCCGGAACAGTACCAGGGTGAAGCATAAGCAAACGGCAACAATGAAAGACGTCGCTCGTGAAGCCGGGGTCTCAATCGGGACTGTTGATCGCGTGCTCCACAACCGCGGCCGTTTCTCACAGGCCACGGCGGATCGGGTTCGCGCGGCGGCTGCCACCCTTTCGTTCCAGCCAAACCTGGTCGCGAGCAACCTCAAACGGTCGCAGTGGCGAACACTGGTGGCGATTCTTCCTCATCCGGAGCAGGACGGGGGCTTCTGGCAGCAGGTAGTGGATGGTATCAATCAAGCGGTCCAGCAACTGGCTCACCACTACGTGCGGGTCAGATTCGCCCACTACGACCGCTTCGATCCGCGTTCCTTTTACCGGGTCTCCGAGGAGGTGGTCGGAGTGTTGTGCCCCTCGAAGGTCGATGGAGCCGGGGCGCAGGCGCCGGGAGAGGAAGACCAGCTTGGGGGGATCATTCTCGCCCCAACCCTGCAGTCCGCCTCCGCCGATCTCGCCCGGCGCTGTCACCCGATCCCGGTGGTCGTGCTCGACGGCGAGCTTCCCGATGTGGATCTGCTCTGCTCGATCTCCCAGGAGAGCTACGAGAGCGGTCTGCTCGCCGCCAAGCTCCTCCATTTCATGGCGGGCCCCGGACGATACGCCTCGGTTGTTGTTGGGCGGGATGACTACCACCTGCTGCGACGAAGAAGCGGCTTCGAAGAGTACTTTGACGGGTCGGTACCGATGGAGCGCATAGAAGCCGCCTCGGAAAAGGAGCTGCGGGAAAAGATTGTCGACCGCTTCCGCCGGGAGCCCGGGATTGACGGGATCTTTGTCGCCAACGCCGCGGCGCACACCGTTATTGACGCGCTCCGGGACGGTGCCTCCGCCGACGGGGCAGGCCAAGCAGTCACATCGCATGGATCGGCGTCGCGGGTATCGGTGGTCGGCTACGACCTGATTCCCGAGAACATCGCCTGCTTGCAGGATGGATCGCTGGCGTTCGTTATCAATCAGCAGCCCGAAAACCAGGGCTACCAGGCAGTCTACGCCCTCTACAGGCACTCGATTCTCAACGAACGAGTGGAAAACCAAATACGGATACCGGTGGACCTCGTGACGAGGGAGACACTCCAGTTTCACGAGATTTCACCCATGTCCACACAAGGATAAGAGCATGGAACTCTGGATGTACGCAGGAAGTCAGCACCTCTACGGACCGGGCCCGCTGGAGGAAGTGCGGAAACACGCCGCTGAAATTGCCCGGGGGCTGGATGGCGCAGAGACGATCCCGCACACGATTGTGTTCAAGTCGGTGCTCACCACGGCCGAGGAGATCAGCGCCGCGGTACAGGAGATCAACGGGAGCGATCGCTGCATCGGGGTAGTGCTGTGGATGCACACCTTCTCACCGGCAAAAATGTGGATTACCGGTTTGTCCCGGCTGCAGCGCCCGATTCTGCACCTGCATACCCAGTACAACCGCGACATCCCCTGGGATTCTATCGACATGGACTTCATGAACCTCAACCAGACCGCCCACGGCGGCCGGGAGTTCGGCTTCATGATGACCCGCATGGGGATAGACCGCAAAGTGGTGGTGGGGCACTGGAAGAGCGAATCCGTCCACGCCCGGATCGCCGCCTGGGCGCGCGCCGCCGCTGCCCACGCCTCGATGCAGGGCGCCAAGGTGGCCCGGTTCGGCGACAACATGCGAAACGTGGCGGTCACCGAGGGTGATAAAGTCTCGGCGGAGATGACCTTTGGATACTCCGTCAACGGCTACGGCATAGGCGACCTGGTGGCGTACTTCAACGCCGTCTCCGACGCGGATATCGACTCCCTCGTGCAGCAGTACGAGCAGGAGTATGCCGTGGCCGAGGAGCTGCGGCACGGAGGCGATCGCCACGAGGCGCTGCGCTACGCCGCCCGGCAGGAACTCGGTCTCAGGGCGTTTCTCACCGACGGGGATTTTGTGGCCTTCACCGACACCTTTGAGAATCTCCACGGTGTGGAACAGCTACCGGGCCTGGCGGTGCAACGCCTCATGGCCGACGGCTACGGTTTCGGTGGGGAGGGGGACTGGAAAACCGCTGCCCTCCTGCGGGCGATGAAGGTGATGGCCGAGGGACTCCCCGGGGGCACCTCCTTTATGGAGGACTACACCTACCACTTTGAACCCGGTCGGGAGCGGGTGCTCGGCTCCCACATGCTCGAGATCTGCCCCTCCATCGCCGCGGGTAAGCCGAAGGTGGAGATCCACCCCCTGGGAATCGGCGGCAAGTCAGACCCGGTGCGGCTCGTCTTTGATTCGACCCCGGGCCCGGCGCTCAACGCCTCGGTGATCGACGTGGGCGGACGCTACCGGCTGCTGGTGAACGAGGTGGAGGCGGTGGAACCGGACGCGCCGCTGCCGAATCTCCCGGTGGCGCGGACGGTGTGGGTGCCCAAGCCCAACCTCGAAGTGGCGGCGGCGGCCTGGATCTACGCCGGCGGCGCGCACCACACCGGCTACAGCCGGCAACTCACCACCGAGATGCTGGAAGACTACGCCACGATCGCCGGCATCGAGCTCACCGTAATCGATGCGGCCACCGAGCTGCGCTCGTTCCGTCGGGAGCTGGCGCTGAGCGATATGTACTGGCAGAGCAGGTAGCCACCGCGCCGGCGTAGCTGCGCCGGGGCGGCAGAGGGTGTACACTGCCCAAGGGGAGGAAGCTTGTGAGAGAGACAGGACAGTATGATCCGGCCGCGGTAATCTCCGAGGGTAATTGCGTGGTCGGTGTGGAGCTCGGATCAACCCGGATTAAGGCTACCGTGATCGGACCCGACCACAAGCCCCTCGCGGCGGGGTCCTACGGGTGGGAGAACAAACTGGAAAACGGCGTCTGGACCTATCCCCTGGAGGAGGCGTGGACCGGCCTCGCCGGCGCCTTTGCCGACCTGCTGGCGGATGTAAAGAAGCAGTACGGCGTTGCCCTATCGGGTGCCGCGGCGGCCGGATTCAGCGGGATGATGCACGGCTACCTGGCGTTTGACGCCGAGGGCAACCTGCTTGTGCCGTTTCGCACCTGGCGAAACAACATCACCGGGGAGGCGTCGGAAAAGCTCGGAGCGCTCTTTCAGTTTCCGATCCCCCAGCGCTGGAGTATCGCCCACCTCTACCAGGCGGTCCTCAACGGCGAGGAGCACGTCTCCCGCATCGCCCGGATTACCACCCTCGCCGGCTACGTCCACTGGAAGCTCACCGGGGAGTTTGTGCTCGGTCCCAATGAGGCCAGCGGCATGTTCCCCGTGGACCCCTCTACACTGAAGTTCGACTTGGAGAAGATCGCCGCCTTCGACGAGCTGGTGGCGGATAAGGGCTTTTCCTGGAAGCTCTCGGAGATTCTGCCCGGAATCGTCCCCGCCGGTACCCAGGCGGGGACGCTCACCGAAGCGGGGGCGCGCCTGCTGGACCCCTCGGGTTCGTTTGGGTCAGGGATTCCTATGGCCGCCCCGGAGGGTGACGCCGGCACCGGGATGGTCGCGACCAACAGCGTGCGGCAACGCACCGGCAACGTCTCTGCGGGCACGTCGGTCTTTGCGATGCTTGTCCTCGAGGAGTCGCTGAAGCGGTTTCACTCCGAGATCGACCTGGTCCTCACCCCCGACGGCAGCCCGGTGGGCATGGCGCACTCCAACAACTGCACCTCCGACTTTGACGCGTGGATGGCTGTTTTCGGGGAGGCCGCCGCGGCCCTGGGCTTCTCCGTCGACCCGGGAGCGCTCTTTGCCCGCCTCATGCCCCTGGCTTTGGAGGCGGACGCCGACGCCGGGGGGCTGGTGACGATTCCCTACGTCTCCGGGGAGCATGTTACCGGCTTCTCCGAGGGGCGGCCACTGTTTGTCCGAAGTAGTGACGCCACCTTCAATCTGAAGAACTTTCTCCGGGCGCACCTGTACTCGGCGGTGGCGGCGATGCGCACGGGCCTGGATATCCTCACCAAGGACGAAGGCGTCCGGGTGGAGGAGATCCGCGGTCACGGGGGATTTTTCAAGACGCCGGAGGTGGGGCAGCGCGTTATGGCGGCGGCCACCAACTCCCGCTGCAGCGTCATGGAAACCGCCGGCGAGGGGGGCGCCTGGGGCATGGCGATCCTCGCGGCCTACACGGTGTGGAACAGCGACAAAAAGTCGCTGCCGGACTATCTGGACGAGGTCTTTGCCGACGCCGAGGTGATCGTGGTGGACCCGAAGCCGGAGGAGGTGGCGGGGTTCGACCGCTACTTTGCGCGCTACACCGCTACTTTGGCGGCGGAGCGGGCGGCGGTGGAGGGGCTGAAGTAGAG
>JBMCMH010000133.1:0-6687 GCA_048614515.1 Alkalispirochaeta sp.
GAGGGGCAAAGGAAGCCCGAGCTCCGTCGCGCGCCGCCTGAGCCGCACGGTACTGCGCCCCGGCTACCTGCTCGGCGGGCCCACCGAGCCGCTCTTCGGACGTGTTCGGCGGCGGCGAGTCTCCAAACTGGGGTACCACCGGGGAAACCGGCTCATCCCGCCGCAGCAAGGCGGCCAGACGGTAGGAAAGCTCATCCCGGCGGTGACGAAGTTCGAGCCGATCTGATAAGACCCTCTGGAGGGAGGCCTGCACCTCTGCCACTGCGGTGGGGGGCACGCGGCCCTCTTCCGTGAGGGTTTGCAGCTCCGACAGACGCCGCTCCAGCGCCCGCACCCGACCGTCCATGAGGGTCAGGTTATCCGAGAGCTGTCCATGACGAACAAAGATCTCCGTGACCGCCGCGATAATCCGCTGCTCAGCCTCTACGCGGCGCGCCCGTTCTGCGTCCACCCCGTGACGAGACGCGCGGATTGCTGCGTACGCCGAGAGGTCCAGAATCGGCACGTCCAGGCGCAGTGCAGCGCTGTAAATCTGGTCGTCTACGTCCAGGGGGTCGGCATTGGGACCCTGGGGGTTCGGGAGCTCCCGCATAGGAGTCACCAGGTTCGGTTTCTCCGACCGAGTATAGTCTCCGCGTGCCGCGAGATCGGGGAGCACCGCGCTCCGCGCCTGATCCACCCGGGCCGTGGCTCCCAGAACCTGGGCATCCGCCGCCTGGAGTTGTGAGTTTGTGGTGATCGCCTCTTCCACCGCGTCCCCGAGCGCTATTTCCTCGGCGGCCACGGGTGATACCGATACCGCCGCCACGCACAGGGCAAGGGCCCACACCCGGCGGGCAGTGCCGACGCCTCCGCGGGGACCGATTCCGCGGTGTATGATTCTTTTCTTTGTGGTCATTATCTTCCTCCGGGATTACCGTAGTTTATACTAACTAACTTCTGCGTTATGCGACTGAGGGTGCGTTGCAACACGATTGTGTATACCGCCTATTTGCCCCTCAGCGAGACCATTGTCACCACCGAATCCGCCAGACGCTCACTCTCAGCCGGTAAATCGAACCCGTAGTCGTTGAGGCGCCATCGGGTCACGAGCAGCCGCAGCGCTCCGAGCGTCACCATCGCCAGATGCTCCAGAGGAACATCACCCCGCAGACGGCCGGCAGCGATTCCTTCACTCAAAATGCGCCCCACAAAGCGCTCAGCGGTGCCCATAATGCTCATCATCGAATTCATCAACTCCGGATGATTCTTGAAGATCTCCTCAGAGAACAATACCGCCGAGGTCGCCGGAGACTCCACGAAGCGCGCCGCGTGCTGCCGGAACAGTTCACGAATTTTCTCCTCGGGAGATCGATCGGACTCACTGATCTCGCGGAGTACCCCGCCACTCCACCGGGAGAAGTGCTCCAAAATCGCTACCAGGATCGCCAGCTTGTTCTCAAAATGGCGGTAGAGGGCGGGCTCGCTGATTCCAATCCGTCGCGAAAGCTCTTTGGTGGTCAGTTTCTGAATACCCTCTTCCGCAATGATTGAGATCGCCGTATCCATGATCTCCTGCTGTCGATCTGTCATGCTCATCCACCACCTTCGTACGTTAGTTAATACTAACTACACCCTATCTCTCCATTCGCATGGTGTCAACCCTCCTTCACAGAAGACCTGCAGTTCATTCACATTTGGTTCACGTCGCGCGGTATATCGCTACGGCTATGAAGAACCGGCTGTCACGACCAACCGTACGTATCGCCCTCGCCGCCGTGGAGGAGCGCCGCCTAAGGCGCAGAGTACCTGGCAGGCATGGCCGTCGCGACCCGATCGAGGCCACTGCGATATGAATTATTCATCCAGAGGAGACGGACCGGGCAGTGGTTCGGGCGCAGGAAGCGGTGGGTCCCGATACGCAAACCGTTAGGACTCGGGTGACAGAATCCCATACAACTCCACTGCCGTACGATCCCCGGTAGCGGAGAACGCCGCCCGCCAGCGCTCCCCAACTGCACCGAGGTCATCGCCACCGCGGCGCAGGAGCGCTCGCAGCCGGCCGCGTTTCTCCTCAACCGTAACCTGCTCATAATAGGTCATGAGGTAGCTCCGCGTGTCCCCGGTTACCTTGGCATCGATAAACTCCAGGGTGTTGTGCTGGACCGCGGCGGCACGTTCCGATAGCTCCTGGCAGACGGTATACGCCAGTTGTCGGTCATCTTCCCGGGGCAGATTCAGGGAATGCAGTGTCAGCACCAAGAGCGCCAGGCGATCCAACTGTTCCCGGGTGAGCTTTACCAGCAAGGGGCGAAGCGGACTCGCGACCTCCTCCGCGGCAAATCGCACCTGAAAGATCTCAGGAAAGAGCGCCACGGCGGAATCCGCCGCTGCCCGGACCAGTTTGGCCGGCCCCGGGGAGATGGGCGCAGAATCGGACAACACGGCCCGCGCCACGTCAATCGTGGTCTCGCCGTAGTTGAGGAACCACGTAATCGTCACATTTTCTACCAAGAGCAGAGACAAGAGCGCGGCGCCTTCCTCCCGACGCAAAACTGGATCCTGAAACGAACGGAGGAGTTCCACCCGTACATCGAGCTCCAACTGACGCAGCTCCTCCAGGTGGTCCACCAGAAATCTCGCAGGAAGGGCGGTGATCGCCGGCACCACCGCGGTGCGATATGCCGGATCGTCTAAGAGTGTTCGAAGCATATCAAAAAACCGCGGTCGCGGCCGAGCCGCGAGAAGCTCGAGCAGAATATACCGACGCTCCTCCTGGAGCCCGTGCCAATCTACCTCAACTACGGGTTCACCGATTTCTTCCTCCACCCGCAGAAGCATGTCCACCGTCTCCCGAAACACCTCGGTTGCCGCTGTTCCCGGATCGGCGGTTGCAGCAGCGGCGAGCTCCAACTGGATGGTAGTGATCCGCTCCTGCAGCTCATCACGCCGGCCGTTTCTATAGAGATAACGGAGTTCCGCCGCCTGTGCCGCCCGCCGGACCACCGTCGCCGATGACTCCCGCGCCGTGTCGATCACATCCCGGTATCGCTCATAGTCCACTCGCGCCACCGACTCCACCCACAACGCCTGAAGCTCATCGCTCACATCCCGGAAAAACGGGGCGACTCGTTCAATATCTTGGGCCGTCTCCGCCCCTCGGGCCAGCCGACCCAAGACAAACACCTGTACCGAGGGACTCTGATCAGGCAGCTCCCGCCCCAAACGCTCCAGGAGCGCCTCGTCTCGGACAAAGTTGGCGGTGTTCTCCTCCAGGCGTGCCAGATTGAGCTTGTTATCAGCCACGATGCTCTCGGAGAGCAGCGCCGTGTAGCGGCGATTCAGTATCACCCCAAACACGATACGCGCCACCAGGAGCGCCGCCATGGGGTACACGAACCACAGCGGCTCCACAATCGGAGAGAGCGCTGCTACAAAGATAGTGGCCACCAGAATACCCACTGCAGCGGCTACCAGATTGTTGAGAACCATCACCCGCCCCCGGTATCTACCCGGAAGGAACGCAAACGCCGCCATCGCCGCCGGAGACATGAGCGCAACCTCGATCTGGCGGGTAAAATCCGCCACACCCACCATACTCACCGCAAAGGCCAGAACGCCGATCACCAGAAACACGATCTGCTGAATGATCGAAGTTCGACTGGTACCTCCGGTGGCGGACTGGCTCATCACTTTTGTCAGGACCACCGCCTGGAGCATCGTCACCGCCGCCCGCTGATACCCCATGACGCCGGCGGCTTCGGTAGCACCGGTGGTCCGAGCTGATACGATCGCGTTATACGTGAAGACGATGAGGCCACTGAGAATACCAAACAGAACGGTGTTCAAGGCCACCGCCCGAAGGAACGCGTTACCTCGAAACACCGCAACGCCTTCCCGCACCTCCGAGAGTACGGATCGATCCCGGTAACGCGGCGCGTCGAGAATGGCAAAGTTTCGCCGGATACCAAGGAACCAGCCCAGTGCCAGAACGGAGCCGCCACCGATGATCACCAGTACGATCGCCGGGGCCACAGAAGCGGAAAGCCCCGCGGCAGCGAGAGACCCAAGTGAATACCCCACCGCCCCGCCGATCGCGAGTACCGGAAACAGCCGTTTGCCCTGACGAGCATTGAAATAGAACGGGGTCAAATCCCAAAAGACCATCAGCAACACGATTCCAATTGCGAACCGCCAGACAAACAGTCCCGAGAGCACGATCGGGGCGGCATCATCCCGGCTGGAAAGCAGCAGCAACCCCGCTCCACCAAGGCAGATCACCGCCGAAATAAGCAGCGCCTGCGTGAGCAGCCGACGCTTATCGGTTCGGTCGGTGAGACCGGCATACAGAAGGCCGATCGTGGCCAGTACTACCGCGGAGGTGCCGTACAGCATATACATTTGGCCGCCACCGCCGATTCGGCCCACGGTAAGTGCGTCAACAACCGTGCTGATCATGCCGATTACCAGCGACAGCAGAATGTGCAGCATGAGAAACGCCGAAACGCGACCTCCCTCACCGCGATAGATTTTCAGGGTACGGCTCAGGAGCAGACGCAGGGTGGCTCGGTTCACAGCTCACGCTCCAGGACCGACCGTCCCTCTTCATAGAGTTCCGCAAAACCGGAGACTACTTTGGAGAGTCGGCCGACTTTGTCGTTCATGCCCCGGATGCGCCGTGAAAGCTGGGTGATGATTCCCAAGGCGATCGCCGGATACTGGTACATGATGTGGATAAAATCATTACGGGAAATACGGGACAGAATGCACTCGGAGGTCGTTCGCGCTCCCGCCGATCGCGGTTCACCATCCAACAGGGCCATCTCGCCGAAGCACGCGCCCTCCCCCACCGTTCCCAAGGGACGAAGCTCCTGTCCGCGAGCATCAAAAAATATCTCCACCTGGCCGGAGACGACAATGTACGCGTAGTTTCCCGGATCACCCTGACGAAACAGAAACTCCTCATCATTATAATGGTCCGTCTCCGTGATCTGTGCGATCTTGCTGAGCTCGGACACCGTCAGGTGCTCAAACATATCTACCTTTTGTAGAAACAGTATCTTTTCAAGCAGCTCGGACACCGGAGACCTCCATTACATATGGCACCATTGTAGCGCCGCACCGGCGCGGATGCCACCGGAACCGGAATATACTGCTGACTTGACCTCGGTCAAGTACACACGCCGCCGACGATTGCATACTCGAGGCAACGTCAGCGGAGCCATCCGGTACCGCTGATATCACAGTGATCTTAAGCCCAATAGGAGGCAATAGTATGAGTATGTTCTGTTTTCAGTGCCAGGAAGCCGCCGGTAACGTGGGCTGCACCGTGAAGGGCGTGTGCGGCAAACCGGAGTCAACATCCAATCTCCAGGATGTGCTGGTCTATTCAGCTCGCGGTCTCGGACTGGCGTTGGATATGTTGCACCGCGCGGTGGAACAGGAATCCGACGGTACCACCGACACCGACGGGCTCTACGGCGGAGTGAGTCTCGAAGAAATGACGGCAGACAGCGGCCGCACGATCTTTCGCGCCCTCTTCGCCACGGTAACCAACGCGAACTTTGACGACGCCCGCATCGCCACGCTCATCGGAGAGGTGCTTCGTCAGAAAGACGCGGTGGTGCGCCAGCTGCAAGCAGTATGCAAGCAAGACCATGAGCTTCCCCGCCCCGTGACGTGGCACGCCGATGAGCACGATCTCGCAGCTCTCTACGCGATGATTCCTGAGGCCACGGTAAACGCCGACACCAATGAGGATACCCGTGCACTTCGCGAGCTGGCGATCTACGGCGTAAAAGGAATTGCCGCCTACGGTGATCACGCCATGGTGCTCGGGTATGAGGACACTTCTCTGTACCGCGAGACAGCCCGGATCTTGGGCGCAACTCTCACCATGGAGGACCCCGGAGACTTGACCCAACTGGTGATGGATACCGGCAACGCCGCGGTGCAGGTGATGGCGCTCCTGGACAAAGCCAATACCGAAACCTACGGCAATCCCGAAATCACCGAGGTAAACATCGGCGTCCGCACCAATCCGGGAATCCTCATCTCCGGCCACGACTTAAAAGACATGTATGAGCTTCTCGAGCAGACCAAGGGCACCGGCGTCGACGTGTACACCCACGGTGAGATGCTTCCTGCCAACTATTATCCGGCGTTCAAGAAGTACGATCATTTTGTGGGAAACTACGGCAACTCCTGGTGGGTGCAAGACACGGAGTTTGCCGCGTTCAATGGGCCGATCCTGATGACCACCAACTGCATCACACCGCCCAAGGACAGCTACAAGGACCGCATCTTCACCACCGGCCTGGCGGGCTTCCCCGGTGTGAAGCACATCGCCGACCGCGACGATTCTCCCGACGGGCAGAAGGATTTCTCGCCACTGATCGAGATGGCCAAGAAGTGCGCCGCTCCCACGGAAATCGAAACCGGCTCAATCGTGGGGGGATTCGCCCACGCCCAGGTCACCGCCCTCGCCGACAAGGTGGTGGATGCGGTCAAGTCCGGCGCGATTAAGAAGTTCGTCGTCATGGGGGGCTGTGATGGTCGGCAAAAGGGACGAAGCTACTTCACCGATATGGCCGAGGCGCTGCCCCAGGATACGGTGATTCTCACCGCCGGGTGTGCCAAATATCGCTACAACAAGCTGGACCTGGGCGACATCGGAGGAATACCGCGGATGCTTGATGCCGGACAGTG
>JBMCMH010000134.1:0-6644 GCA_048614515.1 Alkalispirochaeta sp.
TACATCTATCATAAGACGATGGCGGTTGCCCCTATGGAAGAGATCGATGTGCGGCACATGCTTCGTGACAAGAATCCTCGAATAGCAGCTATGATGCCGCCGGCAGCGCTTCGTGGCTTGGAGCTTGTGGCCCACCAGCGAGAGCTGCGCGCCTTTATTCGGGAGGCAGCCGGCTGTCATGGGTGCGAGTTCGTGGAACGCGCGCTCAAGCGCCTTCACATTACCGTTGCGCTTGAAGGCGAGGAGAACCTGCCGCCGTCGCCACGATTCGTGATGTGCGCGAACCACCCTACCGGTGGTATCGATGGATTGGTGCTGATGCATCTGCTCTGTAGACGATACGGAGGAGTGCGCGTTCCGGCAAATGATTTGCTCACAGGGTTATCGGGGCTCTCGGAACTTCTCGTTCCGATTAACAAGTACGGCAGCAATCGGGATCGGGTGGTGAGCCTCACGGAAGCGTACGCTGTCCCGCTCCCGGTTCTTGTGTTTCCCGCCGGAAGGACGGCGCGTCTGCGCGGGGGAGTCGTGTTTCGTGGCGCGCTCCGGGAGTACCCATGGAACAAAGCGTTTCTCAAGCTTGCCCGTCGGTCGCACCGAACGATTGTTCCCGTAGGGATCTCCGGTCGCAATTCGGCGCGTTTCTACGCGATTTGGAAAATGCGACGTGTTTTTGGCGTCAACCTGAATCTGGAAATGCTGCTTCTCATGGACGAACTCATGAGGCAGCGGGGTAGCACGCGGCGCGTCGTGATCGCCCCGCCGATCGAGCCGGAAGCGGTTCCGGGTGACGTGGTTGGCGCGCAGCAGATTCGCTACGTGGTGGAACGCCTTGCAGTGAGTGCGAATGGCGCCGCCGGCAGGGACCGCTTGCGAGAAAAGGAGCGTGTAGCATGTCCATAGACGCGATGGTGCCGGTGGCACCAGCGGTTAACCCTGCAGCGGTTCAAGGTGAGCTCTCGCCGGACAAGCTCCTATGTCGGTTCCGCGATATCGAAATCTATGTGACCACGGCGGCGGAATCTCCCTCCGTAATGACCGAGATCGGTCGCATTCGGGAGCGGGAATACCGGCGAGAAGGCGCCGGCCGAAACCGGCCGATTGACGTGGACGAGTACGATACGGGGCCAACGCCCTACCGGCAACTGGTGGCGTGGGACCCGGTACACCATGAGATTGTCGCGATGTATCGCTACATCTTCGGTCGCACCGCTGCGGACCGCGATGACGTAGGACTGCTTCGGACGGCGCAGCTTTTTTCGTTCTCGCCGGACTTTGTCCGAGAGGCGCTGCCCGTTATGGTGGAGCTGGGCCGATCGGTAGTGAACCGGGAGGCGAAGCGCGCCATTCTCGGTCTCTTCGCGGTGTGGGCGGGCCTGGGGGCGATCGTCGTGGAGTGTCCCGAAATCCGGTACTTCTTCGGCAACGTCTCGGTATACCGCACGTGGCCGGCGGAGGCGGTGGACCTTCTGGTGGCGTATCTGTACGAGTACCATTCCGAAAGGGGTGGAGTTTCCGGAAAGGATGCCGTTGTGTATCGGTCACCCGGAATCTCCCGAAACCAACGGGAGCTGTTTTACGGACACGACACCGCCGAGGCGTACCACCGGTTGGAAGAGGAACTGGCTCGCTATCGGCTCGCGCCTCCCCCGATTCTGGTGTCCTACCTACGGGCAACCACGGTGCTCAGGGTCTACGACACGGTCCAGGACGCCGATTTCGGCGGAGCGTATGAGGTGGCGCTTGCCGTCTCCACTCGCCACCTGACCGAAAAGACGCGACGACGGATAATTGACGACTACGCGCCGGTGAACGGACGGGCGCTGCTATGAATGGAAGCTTTGTGGGTCCTGTAGTGGCTATGCTGATTGGGATCGTCGGGACCTCCGTTATTCATCTCTCCAAGGGGTTTATGCGGCATGGCATTGGCGCACGATCCCGGAGTATGTATGTCCTTGGCGTTGTGATGAATTTTACCAATCCGCTGTGGGTGATCCTTGCCAACCGCTTCGCGCCTACCGTGTTCTACACCTCGATGTACGGGTTGGGTCTGGTGCCGTTGGTAATCTTTTCCCGAATCGTATTGAAGGAGCACCTGCAGCGGCGGCAGTACCACGGTATCGCGATTATCGTGGTGGGCACGTTACTCATCGGGCTCGGTAATCTGCTCGGTGGTAAGCCGTCGCTGTACGGTGTGGACCGCCGAGTGGTCATTGCGATCGCGGTGAGTTGGTTCGTGGCGGCGCCGGTGGTGGCGGTTGTGCTGCGGCACCGGACGATCCGACTCCAGGAGTATTTTTTCGGTGTGGCCGCCGGAGGCCTGGCAGCGCTGGAGGCTTTGGTTAAAGGCGTGGCCCAGGCGGGGCCGGTGGCCAGTACCTTTCTGCCCCAGAGCCCAGGGATGTGGTGGCTATTTGGTGCCAGTTTTCTGGGTGCCGCCGGCGCGTTCGGTATGATTCAGTGGTCGTATCTGCGCCATTGTCGTGCCTCCATGATGGGCTCGCTGTATGACGTGGCGTACGTGTTGTTGCCGCTGATTCTCACCGCGGTCCTGGTAAACGAACCGGTGTTGGGAGCGTGGAGCGTTGTTGGAATGGGGTTTCTTACGATGGGTGTGATGCAGACGATTCGGACGCCGGCCACGGCCGTGAGGACGGCCGTATACCGCATATAGCGAAACGGAAGGGAGAGAAACCATATGAACGGCAAACAACTATTTGGAGACGCGCTGCTGGGAACGCTCCTCGGATTCGCCCTGTCGGCAAGTTTTTTCGTGATTTGGGGAGCATTTCAGTGGGTGGGGTTCTTTCTGTGGTCAATTGTCGCCGGAGGCGGCGGGGCGGTGTTGGGGCGCGTGATCTTCAGTTCCCGGGTGGGGGCGATTATCATGGCGATCGTGCTGCGCCTGGCAATCTTCGTGTTCTTTGGCGGGGTGCTCATGTAGAGGCATCGCCGGTCGGGTTGATTCCGCGGCACGTAGAGGCATCGCCGGTGCGTGCCGTCCGCCGGTCACCGCCGGGTATATCAGTGCCAGATATGATCCATTACCTCTTCCCGGAGCGATACGAACCGGGGGCAGGCCTTAATATCCCGTCCGCTGTCCGAGTCCACTCCGGTGAGATCGATACGTACCTCCGCGCGGATACGGGCCGGACGCGGTGTGAGCGCAATACAGCGCGACGAAAGATACACCGCTTCTTCAACGCTGTGCGTAACGAGCACCATCGTACTACCTGATTCCTGATGGATCCGGCGAAGTTCGTCCTGCATGTGCTCCCGGGTGAGCGCGTCCAGGGCGCCAAACGGCTCGTCCATTAAGAGCAGATGCGGTTCGTTTACGAGTGCCCGGGCCAAAGCAACGCGCTGCTGCATGCCGCCGGAGAGCTCATACGGTCGCTTATGGCGAAAGTCTTCGAGCCGCACCATCTTCAGGTACGCCTCCACGCGATCGCGACGTTCGCCCACCGGCACGCCACGCATACGGACGCCAAAGTCGACATTGCCTGCTACGGTGAGCCACGGAAAGAGCTCCGGGTGCTGGAAGACAAGCCCCCTCCGCCAGTCGGCGGCGAGCACCGGACTTCCTTCATCCAGCACCACGCCTGAGGTGGGCTGCAGAAACCCCGCCATCAGGCGCAGGACCGTACTTTTTCCGCATCCGGACGGTCCCACCATGCTCACGAATTGTCCGCGGGCAATCTCCAGTGAGAGAGAGTCTACCGCTTGAATGTCCCCGGTGGCGGTGTGATACGAGAATGAGACATCCCGCAGTTCCAGTTCAGGAACCGCAGGGGGAGTCTGCGAAGCATCAATCGGCAAGCACCGCCTCCACGTATTGGGGCTTGATCGCATCACGGAATACCTGCCGGTCGGGAGCTTCCCGAATCGTATCCTGCTCTTCCAGAAAGAGTGCGGTCTCATAGAAGACATCGGCCAGTCCGCCGGGAGCATCGGAGGTTCCCAGATACGCGCTGTCAAGCTGCTCTGCACCGGTCAGAAAGATGAGCGTATCCATCTGTCGGCGCGCTTCCTCTTGGCTCAGACTCAGTTCCTCCGCGATCGCCGCAGCGGCTCGCTGAGGGTCCTCTTGGATCAGATCGATGGCCCACATCTGATTGCGAATATACTGCGTAACGATCTCCGGGTGGCGTTCGGCGAACTCTCTATGGACGATACCGATATCGCCGGTGAGAAAGCCCTCTTCGGCGATTTGCCGGCTGGATATGAGCACCTCCCCGTCCATTTCCAAGAGGGCGGTGAGCGTGGGCTCCCACACGAATCCCGCATCGATGTCGCCGCGCTGCCAGGCGGCACGCATGTCCGACGGAGCAAGATCGATCACCTCGAGTGAATCGAGATCTATGCCGAACAGCTCCAGCGCCACCAGGAGGTGGTAATGTGTGGTGGCGCCGAAGGGAGCCGCCACCCGTTTGCCCTGGAGGTCTTCCATCGATTCGATTCGTGCATCGTTCCGGACAACGAGTGCCTCGTTGTCCCCGATAATGTCGTAGATCCAAATGACGTCGGCAGGAACGCCCTGTGCAATAGCCGCCACCGTGGTTGAGCTTCCTCCCAAACCCAAGTGAACGCTTCCGGAGGCCACCGCCGTGTTGAGCTCACTTCCGGAGTTGAACTGCACCCACCGGACGGGAACATCCAGCGTATTCTCGTGCCGCTCCAGCGTCTTTGCTACCAGCTCGCCGTTGGGGATCGCCTGAAAGCCGATTACCACTTCCCGGAGGGGTGCGTCCTCCCGAGCGCCGGTGGCAAATGCCGACGCCGGAACGAGCGCCACCATGAGAGCCACCACAAACGCTGCTAGGAGCGCCATGCGTATCTTATGCAGTCCGATGTGCTGCGTCATTATTTCTCCTCCTAACCCGATTTCTATCCATGCCCGTGCCAGGGCACGAGCCATCGTTCCAGTAGTCCGATGCTGCGATCCAAAATCCAACCGGTTACCGCCATGACGATAATTCCTACAAAGATAATATCCGTCCGCAGAAAGCGACTGGCATCGAGGACCATCCACCCGACTCCCTGAGACGCTGCCACGATCTCCGCCGACACCAGTGTCGTGTAGGCGAAGCCGATGCCCACGCGCAGCCCGGTGAAGATATCCGGCAGGCACGACGGGAAGATCACGTGCGTCATGAGCTGCCGGGGCGAGGCGCCCAGGGCGATCGCACTGTCGATCCGCCGCTGATTCAGTGACTGGACTCCCGCCATCGCGCTCAAGAGCAACGGAGGCACCGCAGCTAGATACAGTAGAGCGATCTTGGATCCCTCTCCGATTCCGAGCCACACGATGAGTAAGGTGTAGTAGGCGAGCGGCGGTAGCGGACGGTAGAGCTGTATCAAGGGATCGACGATTTTCCGAACCGTCCGGTGAAAACCCATGACGATTCCCAGTGGAATCGCCGTGATCGCGGCCAGGCCAAACCCGCTGAGCAGTCGGATCATACTCGTGGAAAGGTGTTCCAGGAGTGTGCCTCCGCGATATCCGGCGACACTCAGGCTTTGAAACGCTTCCAACACACTGGCCGGGGTAGGGACAAAGAGCTCAGGAACGAGTTCCAGCGCGGTAATGCCCCACCATAGCAGCAACACCGCGCCTATGCCGATGAACCTCACGGCTCGTTCAAGCTCCAATCGTATTCGTAGCGCACGCGACCGTCGTAGGCGCGAAGCCGGTCGGCGGTGCTGGAATCAACATAGTCTGTGAGGTGGGCAACTACCCCTTCCAGGGAATCGCCGAAATCTGCCATATACCAGTCGTAGATAGACGAAAGAACCAGTCGGTCTCCCGAAAAACTGACGCCGCGTTCGTGGTTCGTGTAGTCCCGGGCGGACGCTTGGAAGATCTCCTCGTAGTTGTCCGCTGTGAGCGGTTCCGGGTAGAGATTAGGACATCCGATGCTGGCGCAGTTCACCACGTAGTGGATGCGTTCATCCTGCCAGATTGGCCGGATGATACGGTGTTCGACGTCGTTGAGTGTAAGATCTTCGCCCTCTACCACCAGAATTTCATCGTCCCAGGGGCCGCTGCTGAACACTCCCTCTCCCAGGTCGCGTATCGAGTCCAGAGGATAGTTGTCGACGATCAGTTCCACTGTGGCGGCATTGTACAGGTTGATCCAGTACGTTAACTGCTCGTCCCGATTGAGGTCCGACACCTCCGTTGATTGGAGCCTGTCCAGATACGTTTGCAGTCGCCGGTGGTCCGATGAGGAAACTTCACCATATCGGACGCGATTGACGCCGGAGGGATGGTCGCTGATGAGATACTCATCCAGAAACGCTCCCCAGTCGCTGTGATCCACCACAGTGGTTGAATCGGGATTGTGTGCCTCCCACCGCGGCCACAGTTCCGCCTGGGGTGCCGCCGCGAGCCCGGCGGCGGAAAACACCATTACACCGATCAGGAACCCTTTGGTAATCATGGGAATACAATACTACAATGCAATCGTACATGCAATTGCATCTGCAAATAATAAGTGACGAATGTGTACCACTCTCGAAAACCGACCCTTGTGGCGCCCCGGTCGTATACGGCGCGGGGGCCTTTTTTTAGTGGTGCGTATTCTTAAACGTGCGCCGGGCCCAGAGCACGCGTTGAACCACCCCGCCGGCGGTGGCGGCAG
>JBMCMH010000135.1:0-6375 GCA_048614515.1 Alkalispirochaeta sp.
TCGGAGCCCCCGGAGTCGTCAGTACCATCAGCATCATCAGTATTGTTTGAGTCATCTTCGCTGCCCGAATCATCAGGGGTGTCGGAGCCTCCACCGCCATCGTCAGGGTCGTCGTCCGGTACCGGGCCGATCCCGCCTCCCCCTGGGTCAAACATGGCCGGTAACACGGTCGGCGCGAGCGTGCGGGCAACCGGATCCCCCGACGGCCCATAGTGTACGAGCGGGGCGGTCATGGTGATGGGCTGGGTTGGGTGTTCTTGACGGGTGGTCGCCGAAAGGTGGGGTGCCGCATGGGCGAGGAATACCGTCGCAACTACGAGAGCTGCAGCACTTCTTCCGCGGTGGGTTTTGAGTTTCACGTGACGTCCTTTCAGGAAAGCCTGAATCCGTCTGAATCAGAACCGGCGGTACCAGAGCTGATACAGAAACCCACGTCGTTGCTGATGGTCGGGCGCCCACCCAAGTGCCTGGAATTGAGGAGACAGGTGCGAGTGCGCTGAATTGGTACAATAGTCGGTTCGGTGTCCTGTGGGCACACCGTGCTCATCTACATCGGTCACATACAGAAGCATTCGGTTTACATCGGATGATCTGGTTGATGGGGAGTTGGCGCCGTCGATGTCGGAGTTGGAATCGACATGCAGGGCGTGCGCGGCATCGCCTATTGAGATCCAGCTCAAGCCCGGTGATCCTGCCGTCACCCCGCGGTCCACCACCGCGTCCTTCAGTTCCTGTTGGCGCAGGGAGGACTGTATGTGCTGTACGCCTGCAGCGGCGATCGTTTCGACCACGGCAGGGAGTGACGAGAGCTGGTTTGGGGTAAGATGGACCCCGCCCGCGGCGGTTTCAGTAGTTACCGCCGCGGCCAGGTGTCGTGCGAACTCCTCCGCCGTTCCCAGCGGTTCGGCAGGGATCGCCGCGCGATAGTCGAGGCCACCGTCGGAGACCTCGCCGGCGGCGCCCACCACATGCACGCTGAGGTGGCTCAACGGGATGACCCATTCGGTTGTGGCGGTCCACGAACCGTCGCAGATAATGATCTGTGATGACGGAACGTCGTCCCGACTGGAGAGGGCCGCGGCTAACGTGGTTGAGGTAAGCGTCTGTTCCGGTGCGTCCTCTCGGTAACCAAAGCCAGTCCAGTCCCGTCCGTGGCCGCTGAGAAACAGCGCCTCTCGATCGGCGGGAAAGTATCTCGCCACCACATTGAGAAGTGTGCGGAGATCCGTATCGGCGGTGAGGTCGATGGTGCGTAGTTCGGAGTCGGTGATCGTTCGCTCACCATCACCGTCAATATATGTGATCGTCCCTTCCTCAATCTGCGAGTCTTGTATCACTACGCGGTGTGCCCCGGCCGCCGACAATCCGGCATCCCGGAACTCCGTGATATCCGCGTGCAGGTGCGGGGCGTCGGAGTTGCGGTCGAATACGATCATCACCACCCGCCAGTCCCGTGTGCTCAGCGTCGCCGCGTCGTCCGACGTGGTTGTCGGGGTATGGAGCGGTGCACAGGCGATGATACCGGCCAGGACCGCCACGCCCCCCGTAATGAGGTTCACCATCCCGCGGCGCCTCATTGGAGCTCCTCCACGGGGTATCCGTATTCGATGATCCCTGTGGCGTGAGATGGGCTGAAGCGAAAATCGTGAAATGTAATCTCCCGAAGCGTGAGCCCGTCCCGAGGCGTGACCGGAAGCGGACAATCGAACGTCACCGTATGAACGGTCCGTGAGCGCGCTTCTAATTCCTCTTCAATTACCAGTTCTACCGAAGCCGGCACCTGCCGAGTATCGGATTCCGGTGCAACCCCAGCGTCTGCTGAAACGCGATACCGTTGCAGGAGGGAGGTCCCGCCGTTAAAGATGGGAACGCTCAAGGTGTACCGTTCCGGCACTAGTGGCGAACGGGAGAGAGACAGCTCGCCCACCGTCACCGGTGGTTCCTCCATGACGTCGGTACACCCCGTGCTGCACACCAGAGCGACGGCGATTACCGCTCCGACGCTGAGCCGGTGAAACATATGCATCATGGGGCCCCCTCAGCAGGGGGGGGCCCGGCCTGGGAGACCACCTGGCGGAGCATATGCGTTCGGCGGTCGTCCGGTGCGGCCTCCTCCAATCGGCGGGCGATCTCGCCGGCTGCCTCCACTGCGGACTCTTCCAGATAGGCGATCGCCTGGTCTACCAAGGTAGTGAGTGCGGGCAATTGGACACGAATAAACTGCGTGCGCGATTGAACTTCCACTGATGCCCGGTAGGGTTCGTGCTTATCGGCGGTGACCTCCAGGGAATGCTTCCCCGGCGATACGCCGTCTACTCGGAACCGTCCGAGGGTATCGCTCACCGCCGTGCGCCGGGCGATGCGTACCAGCGCTCCCGGGATCGGCTCGCCGAGGTCGTCGTACACCGCTCCGGCGATTTGAGTGCGGCTGAACTCGGCTGCCTGCTGGGTGCGGCAGCCGCCGAGGAGCAGTATGAGGGCCGCCGGCAGGAGTACCGCGACCGCCGATTGCCTCCA
Source organism: Alkalispirochaeta sp. (assembly GCA_048614515.1). Taxonomy (GTDB): domain Bacteria; phylum Spirochaetota; class Spirochaetia; order DSM-27196; family Alkalispirochaetaceae; genus Alkalispirochaeta. The sequence goes on from JBMCMH010000135.1 coordinate 2,518, forward strand.
ATGAAGACGAGCCGTCGCGCGTCGTATCGGGCCATTCACGGTGAGAGCTCCAGAGAGAGAACATCTCTCCGCCGGACCCACCGGTACGTATCACCCTGACGAAACCGGACGGACCCGGTTCCACCGTTCAGGATATCGCGAACAGGTCCAGGGGACGGCTGCGCGGAACCGGTTGCGGTGTCGGCGCCGGCCGGCTCGCGGGAGACCGTGTTTCCATGCAAGAGTCTCGCTAATTCAGCTTCCACTTCCTCTTCCGTCCTATCGTTCCGTCCGTGCGCACCGCCTCCGTTCTCGTCCGTCCGGGGATCCTCCGGGCCATCACGCATTGACGCCTCGATGATCCATTGGTCTCCCGTTCCGGCGGTGAGGGAGAAATCCACCACGCGAGAGTGGGAGCTGAGATACGTCAGCACCCGCGCTGCCCGGGCGGCATCGCTTTCCCACCGGAGCCGCCAGGCGGGCTGGTCCGTGTCCGAGGTCCTGGACCATTCGCTCAGATCGTCGATAGCGGGGAGACGCTTCGGAAGTGCCGGATCGTCGGATGCGGGGGCGACGTGATCGCGACGCGCGCCGACCGGTTCCGCCTCCTCCACCGCGGCGGCGGCGGCGTCCGCTGGAGCGGCCGGCTGAACACCGTCCGAGGTAAGACGGAAAAATAGTGATCCCCCAAGGATGAGTGTGGCCAAGACCAGAGGCCCCAGCCACGCAAGTGTACTTCGAGTCATTGTGTTCCCTCCAATGAGATGGTTGTAAAGGTGGTGTGGTGACGTACGGATATGTCTATATCGGGAAACCGCGCTGCCAAGGCGGCCACCTCCACCGAAGAACGGTGGGGCGTCTCAAGTTGCCAGCGGTACCGGCTATGACCTGCTGAGAAGGACCGTATCTGAAGGTCCGGGAAGAGGCCGGCGGCGGCGTTGAGTACGACAAATGGCGCCGTGCCTCCGGGGTGAGGGTGGTCGACCGGTGATCTCGGGACTGCGGCACCCCGGAGGGCGTGCGTCGTGTCCCGCACCGTCGGCGTGGGGACGGCCGCGGTGCGGACGGGGCCCTCCGGAATTATCTGTACGACGCCCGCCGCCACCGCCAGTACCACGGTAGCTATGCGAGCGTGACGCCCACTGCGGCGGCGGTGAACCGCGCGCGCCGCGTTCACGATTCGACGGGGCACCCGAATGCTCGGGGCCCAGTCGGTGTCGGACTCGGAGTCGCCCCGGACGGTGGACCAACACGCCACCAGACGGCGGCGACGGAACTGGTAATAATCGTATCCCCGGGGCGTACCGAATCGATATACCGCGTCGTCGGCAGATAAGGATCTCCGAACGCGAACGCTTCGGGCTATTGCCAGAGCCGGCACCGGTCGGTCGGCGGCGGCCGCCGGTAGTCCCGGGGGAGTCACCAGTACTGCGCCAATAGCTGCGACCCGGTCGATCCGACACCCGGTGAGATCAAATGGATACCACCGGCTCATCGCCATCCGTTCCGGGTTACGGCGAAACACTCCTCTCGAGGGAAGCGGAATCACCGCCGTTTCACACAGGGCTCGCCACTCGATCGTGGCGCCATCGATGAGCGTCATCGGTCACGAACCTCCACGTGACACACCGAATCCTCGACCCAAAAGGTGAGCGCCGGAAAGTGGGGCTCCAGCCGGCTCTTGATCCGGTGCGGCGGGTGTCCCTGTTCCGTGAGTCGCAACACCGCCGCCGCCGCTACTGCCCTGCTTGCCTGCCCGTGAAGACGCTCTCCCGCCTCGGCGCTCCCTCGAACAACGGCACCCATCGTCTCGCCGAGGGGAATTGCCACGAGAGACGCGATCGTGAGCACCAACATCGCCTCAAGCATGATCCACCCGGACAAGTCATGGCGGGCCATCATCGGGGACGTTCCTTCGAGTAGGAGAGCGTGAAAAACGTCCCATCTTCCCGGGGACCCCGGTACTCATACTCGGCTCCCCACGGATCGGTAGGTATCTCACTGACGATGTAGGGACCGCGCCACCCATCCGGTACCGGGTCGAGGACGGGAGCCTCGCGGAGCGCGGAGAGTCCCTGCTCCGTGGTGGGATAGGCGCCGGTGTCGATAGCGTAGCTTTCCAGTGCCAATCGGAAAACAGACATCTGCTGCTGGGCCGACAGGTGGCGGGCGCGGGTAATCTGTTCGCTCCCGACAAAGCCCACCGTGCCCGACAGCAGAAACACGATCGCCATCGCCACCAGAACCTCCGTCAGCGTCCACCCCGACAGTGTCGGTAGCGCCGGTCGTAATGGTATGTATGTCTTCATATTGTTAGTCCCTCCCAATGAATTGCCAACGCGGGACGCACAACCCGCGTCACCACCCACACCACCACCGCCCCGGCCAGCAGGATCCCCACCGGTTGGGCGAGACGCACCCGAAGCGAAAGACGCTGGAGATGGGCGTCCGTCTCCTGCCTCAGCTGCGCTTCCAAAACGTTCTCCAGGTCCGATTCGCTGGCCGCCTCCGCCACCAGCTGGGGATACGGTTCAGGACATCCGAGTGCGGCCACAATCGCTTCGGGGTCGGTGCCGCGCGCAATGCCGTGGGCCACGGCGGTTCGAGGAATGGACAGATCGGCGGTATCATCCGGTACCAGTGCGACCGATAGGGGAGCGCCGTCCGTCAACCGGGTGGCGACGTGCCCCCAGTAGATAATCCACCGGAGCTGGTACCGGTGGTGGTGGAGTGCGCGCACCAGAAACGGCGCTCCGGCAACGGCCACTGCCGCGACGATCAGTCCGTCCCGTATCACCACCGGCAGCAGTGGCGGCATGGGTGAGGAAGAGGTGCGGATCACCACGGCCGAGAGGATCATGGCCCAAGCGGTTACGATCGCCGGATATATCCCCGCCTCCGCCGCCGCCCGCAGCAGTACCGCTCGACGGCGACGAAGAAAGTCGTCGATGATTCGTCTATTCATGGCATGCTCGCTTCCACGGGTCCGGGTACAGCCGCGCCTGCAGCCGGCGTCCCTCCGAGAGGATCTGCTGACAGACCACCATGCTGGTATGTGCCTCCAGGAGCTCGCGAGGGACACCAAGCTGCACCATCCGGTCTCGGACCGTGGATAGGTCCCCGGCGTGGACGCTACTCACCACTTGGTGACCGGTCAGAAGCGCCTCCGCCAGCTGTGTGCCATGCCCGGTGGTCCGCGTCTCTCCCAGTACAATCATGTCGGGGTCCTGTCTCATGGCGGCAGCGATCAGCTCCGGCCCGATGGATTCATCGCGCTCGATCTGGACGATATGGGGAAGCCGATATTCCACCGGATCTTCCAACGTCACGATTTTACGACCGCTGTCGGCGAGAACGGACAGAAATGAGGCGATCCCCGTGGTCTTTCCGCTACCGGTTGGACCCGCGAAGAGTACCAGCCCGGACCCGCGGCTCACCGCTTGAAACACGGCCCGCATCGCCTCGGGCGTGTAGCCCAACGCCGGGGGCCTCGGAACGGAGCGCGCGAGGATCCGAATCGCTACTACCCGTTCGCTCTCACGGTGATCCGAGGCGGTACCCACTACCGCAGCCCGAAACCGCTGGTGCGGAAACCACGGAACGCGGAGCATCCCGTTTTGCGGCGTGGTGCGATCCAGCACATCCATACCGGAGAGCGTCATAATTCGTTGCACCACGCGCATCGCCACCGCAGCCGGCATGTGCCGGTAGGGGCGGATCGCACTGTGGACGCGAATCGTTACCAACCAGGAGCGCCGGTCGGTGGGCCACATCGATATGTCCGAGGCGCCGCTGCGGACCGCCGCGGCGAGCACCGTTCGCAGGAGCTCATCCTCCGGGCTCAAATTGCGAAGACGGTCCCGTTCTTCGCTGTCTCGG
>JBMCMH010000136.1:0-6190 GCA_048614515.1 Alkalispirochaeta sp.
AACGCAAACTTCTTGGAGTCTCAGGTTGCCGCGGTGGATGATGCCGGGGTTACCGTTACAATTGGTGGGAAGAATTTCGTCATCGACCGGAGTCGTGCCTTTCAGGAAGTGGCGAAGGGAGACGAAGTGTACGTCACCATCAAGCCGGAGGCGATGCGGATCTCCAAGGAACCCGGTGATCTCACGGGCCGGGTAGATGTGAACTCATTTGTAGGGGCCGTGACGGAGTATAAGGTGGAATTTGACGGGCAGTTTATCACCGTGATTCACTCGAATACGGGGGAAACGGTGACACTGTTTCATATGGACGACGAGGTGACGATACACCTGAATCCCGCATATTGCCGAGTGTACAAGAGATAGTGACGGGCATAACGCTACCTCCCCAGACCAATGAACCGGGAATCAGCTGTTCCCTGAGATCTCACGGTGCCACGCAACTTCAGATAAAAGTGGTGTACCCGTTCCGGAACCGGCGGAGTAGCCGATTTCGGACGGACGTCTTTCTGGTGGTGCCGCAGCAGATTAGCATCACCTTGGACGAACGGGGCCGGCGATCACTGCTTGATGATACCCGCTCAAACACCCGATTCACCGTGGCCAACATGCCGTTGTCGGCGCTGGCGGACCGTGAGCACCCGGACAACCCCGTGAGTCGAATCATCGCCCACATTGAGCATCCGTCTAAGCCGGGGAAGCTGGACACCAACCGCATCGGCTACGAAATGCGGACCTTCTGCAATCTGTTTACGTTCCAGTTGAAGTCGCTGGTTCGGGTCATTCAACAGGCGGTACGGGATGAGTCGGCCCGGGCGGACGGCATCCGCGCGGGAAAGGACACGATCCGCGACGTCAAGCGGACGCTCTCCACCTTTCGTGATCTGAGACGGTCGCTTCTGGACCCGGCGGTGCCCGACGAGGTGCGCACTACCCACATCCTGGCGGACGAATTCTTGGGAGACCAGACGGTGCGGCATCTTCTCGGCCTCTCTTCGATCCTTTCGCGGGAGTCTTCCATGGAGAAACTCCAGAACCAGATCGAAAAGATGGTCGAACGGGAGTTGGAGTACCAAAAAGAGCGCGGCTACTCCGCCGTCCGCTCCGACACCACCAATCCCGACGATGCCCGGGCGCTGGAGAAACTCATCGTCCGGGAAAGTCGACTCAAGAAGTGGGTTCAGTCGGTGCTGTACATGGATGTGGCGGAATCCGGAATACCGCGGCGGGTGGGTCACATCGCCGCATCGCTGGCGGCGGCAACGGCGATGAGTATCGCCGTGGCGGCGGCGTTTTTTGCCGACCGGATGTACGCCAGCTACAGCGTGCCGTGGGCGCTGCTTATCGTGGGATCGTACATCGTAAAGGATCGGCTCAAGGAGATTCTTCGATCGGTACTGGTGCGGTTCTTCCCGATCGCCATTGCCGACCGGACGCGCATTCTCAAAGACCCTGCCACGCAGCGCTCTGCGGGGAGGGCGCGGCTGGCAATTCGCAGTGTCGAGCCCAGCGATGTTCCGCAACGAGAGCACCGCACCGAGCATGATGAGCTGCTATCGGATACGGTTGAGCGCAGTGCCGTGGTATTCTCCTCATTGGTACGCCTCAACGGCCGACGCCTGCTCAAGAGCCACCGGCGGGTGAACGGCATCATGGACATCACCCGCATTCGCCTCGATCAATGGTTGCGAGATATGGACGCCCCCACCAAAGGGATTCGGCTCTTTGTGGGCAATCGTCCGATATCCACCTCCGGGCCGCGAACGTACCGAATCCAGGTTGCCGTTCGGCTGGTTGCTGATGATGGTGAGGTGGACAGCATCAAATACTGGACGGTGATCCTCACCCGGGAGGGGATCCTCCGCGTCGAATCCTGACACTTGACCGGAGCGCGCTTCCAGGGACACCATGGTGTTCACCACCATGACTATCATACACAGAATCGCTCCATCAAACTTCGCGGTGATCTCGCTTCTGGCGATCGTGATCAGCGCGACCACTCCAGGTGTGCTCTCCGCGCAAGACGACCCGCTCCCCGACCGCGACCCCCAAGAGCTGTTGACTCTGGTGGACGAAACGCTGTTTCCCGACAGCTTCGTTGCCACCTTTCGGATGACCACGGAACGTCCCGGGCGGCGCACCACCGAAATGCTCATGGAGAACTCCCACCTGGAGGGGTCCGGCACGTTTATGGAAGTTGAGGAGCCCCGCCGCTCCCGGGGAATGCGCTTTCTCCAGAAGGAGAACGACCTGTGGATGTACAATCCGCGTTCCGGGTCTCGCCGGGCGGTGCGGCTCTCGCCGCGGGACTCTTTTCAAGGGAGCGTCTTCTCCAACAACGACGTTTCCGACCCCGACTACAGCGACGACTACACCGCCGGCCACGCCGACAGCGCCTCGGTGGATCATCCGCAGCTGGGAACCATAGAGACCACCGTGATCGAGGCGCGTGCCGCCCACGACGAGGCTGCCTACGGGCGGATCGAGATCTATCTCTGGCACGCGGTGGGATCCGCCGCCGACGAACTGCCGGGACCGGGGGCACCGGGCGATGTGATCCCGGTGCGCTTTGACTATTACTCCCGCTCCGGCCTTCCCTTTAAGCGCATGCTGCTGCTTGAGATCGGCGAGCTCGCCGGGGCCACCCGCCCGGCGGTGATGCGGATGGAGTCGCTCGAGGAGGAGGGGGCCGTCACTACCGTGCGGATTGAGGCGCTGGAGGCGCGGGAGGATATTCCGCAGCGCCTCTTCAACCAGCAGGAGCTTACCCGATGACCGCCCGCGGATACACCGTTTTCCTGGCCGTGACCGTGGTTCTCGCCGCGGCGCTCCCCATGTCGATATCCGCCCAGGAGTACGGATTGTTCGGGTCGGTGGAGACGCGGGGAGTCGCGATTTACCGCAAGGACAGTCCGGTGGTGGTGGACGCCACGCTCCGGGGGACGTGGTATCCCACCGCCCTGGCCCGCGTCGCCGCGACGCACCGCCTGACGCTGGGCGGCGGCGACACCCCGGCGGAGCTCCTCGTGGACCACGCGGTCACCGCGGTTCCCGCCGGCGCATCCAGCGGCGACGGCAACGCCCTGACCGACGCCTTTGGTCCCGCGCCGGGGAGCGAGGGACCGCAGACCGGCACCGCCGGTACCGGGACTGCCACCGCAACCGCGGTGCTTCTGGGCCATGAGATCTACCAGGCGTATGTCAGCGTCCGCGCGGGCGACCAGGTTGCGCTTCGGGCGGGGCGGCAGCGGCTCAACTGGGGCACCGGCTGGACGTTCTCCGTCACCGATGCGCTCCATCCCCAGAGCCCGGACAGCGAGGTAGAGCCGGGATTCGACGGGCTCAGCGTCTCCTTCCATCCCAGCCCAAACCTCTCCCTGGAGGTGGCCCTCGCCGTCCAGGACGCGCTGGCCACCGAGGACCTCAACGACCTGCGCCAGGCGGCGTACATCTCCGCCTACCTGGCGCCGGTGGATCTCTCGCTCTCGCTGGTGCACCAGTACGCCACCATGTTGCGCCCGGGAATCGGCCTCTCTCTTCCCGCCGGGCCGCTCCTTATCGCCGGAGAAGCTGCGGTTGAGACGTACGATCCCCGGGGAGAAGTGCTCAACACGCAGCCCCTGGCGAGCATCGGTGCGGAATACACCTGGTACGGTGATCTCACCGACGTGGTGTTGCTCGGCGAGTACATCTACAACGGCCTCGAGGAGACGTATCCGGGGCCTGCCGCACCCTCCCTCATCGTCACCACCGACGCCGCCGGAGGCTTTCAGCGGCCCGGACGGCACTACGCCGCGCTCACCGCGGGACTCACCTCCGAGGAATCGTGGTCGACGGAGCATTCGCTGCTGGCCAACCTGAGCGATGAAAGCTACCTTGTCCGCCACGAGGCCACCCTCCTGCGCATTCCCGCGGTGGACCTTTCCGCCGGCGTCACGTGGAACGCCGGGGAAGCGGCGACGGAGTTCGGCCGACTCCCGCAGGGCATGGTGGTGGAGCTCGGCGCCACCGCATATTTCTAACGCCCCCGGCGCGGACCGCCGTGGCGCCGCGGACGGCGGTGGACCGGCCACCCCGCCGCGGGCGGGCACCGCGAAGGAGACCCTATGGCTCTGATCCAACTGCAGACCGTCACCAAAGATTATCCGCTGGGCAAAACGACGATCCATGCGCTGCGCGGAATCGATCTGGCGATCGAGACCGGCGAGTTTGCCGCGGTGGCGGGACCCTCCGGGTGCGGCAAGACGACCCTGCTGAACATCATCGGCTGCATCGATCACCCCACCTCCGGTACCGTGCACCTCCGTGGGGAAGAACTCCACCGCCTCTCCGACGACCAGGAGGCGGCGCTGCGCCTGCGGGAGATCGGCTTTATCTTTCAGAACTTCAATCTGATTCCGGTGCTCACCGTGGAGGAGAACGTGGCGTTTCCCGCCGTGCTTGCGGGAACCCCGAAACCGGAGCGGCGCGAGTTTGTCGCCCATCTCCTGGAGGCGGTGGGTATCAGCGAGTACGCCCACCACCGGCCGGATGAGCTCTCCGGCGGACAGCGCCAGCGGGTGGCGGTGGCGCGGGCGCTGGTCAATCGTCCCAGTCTGGTGATCGCCGACGAACCCACCGCCAATCTCGACTCCGAGACCGGCGACCGGATCGTGGATCTCATGCGCACCCTCAACACCCGCGATCAGGTGACCTTTCTCTTCTCCACGCACAATCCGGAAATCCTGAAATACGCACATCGAACCATCCGGTTGCGAGATGGATCAATCGAACATGAGGAAGGGCCACACAGATCCGCCGGGGCACCGGCGGCGGCCGCGGCGAACTCCGCCGACGATAGTGGTTCGGGCGCCCCATGATCTGGAAGATCGCCTGGGGCAGCGTGGTCCGCCACGGCCGCCGCAGCCTGCTCATAATCCTGGTGGTGGCGATCAGCGTGGCGGTAATGCTCTTTGTCACGGCGATGCTCGACGGCATGCGCCACGACTTCTTTGAGGCGATGATCTCCAGCGACGGCCACATCCAGGTGGACCACGCCGCCACCGCCGACGCGCTGGACCCCTACTCCCTGGAACTCCTGCTGGAGGAGTGGCGGGAGGCGCGGCAGTGGTTTGCCGCACAACCGGAGACGGTGCGCGCGGAGCCGCTGCTTACCTTTGGCGCGATGGTGCTCATGGACGGCAGCACGGTCCCGATGGTGGGGCACGGCGTGGAACCGGAGACGGAGTTCTTCTCCGACGTTCGGGAGGGCGTCACGGCGGGGCGGTTTCTCTCGCCCGAGGAGGGGGACGAGCCGGCCGACGAGGCGCCGAGGGAGATTCTGCTTTCCACCGAGACCGGGGATATGCTCGACGTCTCGGTCCACGACACCGTCTCCGTGCTGGTGGAGGACTCCACCGGCGCGCCGTACTACCTGGCGTACTCGGTAGTGGGGCTGTTTCGGAGTGACTCGGCGGAGTTTGACCAGTCGGCGTTTCTCGTCTCTCACCGGGCGGCGCAGGATCTCGTGTACGTGGAGGATCAGACGCGGCAGGTGCGGGTGGTACTTGAAGATGAGAACGACGCCGAGGCGGTGGTGGCGCGTTTCGCGGGAGACGACACGGAAGCAGGCACCTCAGGCGGGAGCACCGCCGACCCCGATGAGCCGGCGGGCAGCGCGCAACCCGGCAGTTCGACCTTGGATTCCGAGGAGATCCGAGTGCGTACCTGGCGGGAGATGAACGGCGGCCTGGCGGTACTCCTGGAGATGTTTGATGTGATTGTGTACACCATTAACGTGCTGATCGTCATCGTGGCGGCCACGGTGATTACCAACGCGATCCTGATGAACGTGTTTGAGAAGATCGAGGAGTTTGGGATGATGCGGGCGATCGGCCTCACGCGGAAGGGGCAGTTTGCGCTGGTCCTGGCGGAGGGAACGAGCTACGGCGTCATCGGGAGCCTGGTGGGGGTGGCGATCGGCGTGCCCCTGGTGGTGTGGTTTTCGGAGCACGGGATCTACTTTGGCGAGATGATGGACTCTTTTGGGCTTGCCCGGGAAGTGACCACGCGCTTTGACGTGGGCCGGACGGTGGTGAATGCGCTGTTTGGGGCGGCGGTTGCCGTGGCGGGGAGCCTCTACGCCGGGGTGGTGGCGATGCGCATGTCGGTGATCGAGAGTCTGCGGGGGTCGGCGTGACCGGGGGACGCTCGG
>JBMCMH010000137.1:0-6184 GCA_048614515.1 Alkalispirochaeta sp.
GGAAGCAAGGATCGGGTCTTTTCCGCAGCCTCTTTGGCCTCGCGGCTCACGCTCTTCCAGAGATCGAGGTTCTTCTTGAGGGACGCCGTGAGCTCACCAGTGGTGCCTTTCTCGAGCAGATTCTCAATGTTTGCCTTCAGTTGATTCCGGTTGCTATCCACTGCCAGGCGCATTCCGAAGCCGTACTCCGCGTTATCCTCAAAGAGGCTGTTGGCCCATACCGGACCGTAGCCCTTGCTGTCGGTGGTATACGGCACTGCCGGGAAGGTTCCGCCGTAGATTGATGAACACCCCGTGGCGTTTGCAATCATCATGCGGTCTCCGTAGAGCTGCGCGATCAAGTGCACGTACGGAACTTCTCCACAGCCCATGCAGCTGCCGGGATACTCGAAATAGGGTTCATCCCACTGCACATCGAGGTTGGCTACCAGATCGCTCTTAGACGCCCACTTGGTGATTACCGGACCAGGACGTCCGCCCTGCTCAATTCGCTTGGTGCCGCTGGGGATTCGGCCGTCTACCGGCATCTCGCTGACGGAGATATTATCGCCCTTCATACGCCAGATCGGGTCTACAATCTTCTTTGCGAAGTCGCTGGCGTCGTCCGGCACGAGTTTGATCATCTCCGCAGACGATTCCGCCTTCTTTGGCACCGGCACTTCTTGTACCGCATCGGCAGCCATGTCGATCGCCTTCCAGTTCATCTCAACGATTTCGCGACCCTTTTTGGCAAACTGTTTTTCCACGTACTTCTTGACCAGTTCCAGCGCCTTTTCCGGGTCGATTACGTTGGCCAATTTGAAGAACGCCACCTGCATGACCGTGTTGATCCGGTTTCCCAACCCCGCTTCTTTGGCGAGCTTGAAGGCGTCCACGGCATAGACGTTCACGTTCTTCTCAATGATCTCATCCTGCATCTCTTTGGTGAACGTGTTAAAGACGTTCTGCGGATCTTCGGAAGTATTGATCAGGAACGTACCGCCCTCTGCGATGCCTTCCAGGATATCAAAGCGGCCGATGTATTGCGGTCGGTGCAGCGCGATGAAATCACTGGTGGTCAGCAGGTATTCCGACTGAATCGGCTTGTCACCGAATCGCAAGTGGCTGACGGTATATCCGCCGGACTTATTGGAATCATAGCTGAAGTACGCCTGGACGTACTTGTCAGTCTCAGCTCCAATGATCTTGATGGAGTTTTTATTGGCGCTGACCGTTCCATCGGATCCGTATCCCCAGAACTTACAGCGAACGATGCCGTCCTGTTCAACATCAATGGAATTGTCCACCGGAATGCTCTTGTGGGAGAGATCATCGTTAATACCAACGGTGAAGTCGTGGGTTGCTTTTCCACTGAGGTGATCAAACACCGCTTTCACCATGGCAGGAGTGAACTCCTTGCTGGAAAGTCCGTACCGTCCGCCGATGATTTCGATATCGCTTTTGGCAAACGTCTGGAAGATGTCCAGATACAGCGGCTCACCGGGAGCACCGGGCTCTTTGGTGCGATCCAGCACGGCGATCTGCTTCACGGTATCCGGAAGGGCAGCCTTGAGATCTTCCGCGGACCAGGGGCGATACAGGCGAACTTTAATCAGTCCAACCTTTTCTCCGTTCTTCACCAGGTGGTTGACCGTCTCTTCGGCGGTTTCCATGCCACTGCCCATACCGACAATGACCTTCTCGGCGTCCTTGGCACCCACATACTCGAAGAGGTCGTAACTCCGACCGGTTTTCTTCTCGAGCATCTTCATGTACTTCTTCACGATTCCCGGAACGGCGTCGTAGAAGTTGTTTACCGTCTCACGACCCTGGAAGTATACATCCGGGTTCTGTGCGCCCACTTTCACCATGGGAGCTTCCGGTCGCATCCCGACTTTGCGGAACTCTTCTACATGCTTCATATCGAGCATGTCCCGGAGCGTGTCGTAGTCCAATTCCTCAACTTTTTGCATCGAGTGACTGGTTCGGAAGCCGTCGAAGAAGTGTACAAACGGAACTCGCGATTCCAGCGCCGACAAATGAGCGATTGCGGCCATGTCCTGCGCTTCCTGCACGTTGTTGCTGGAAAGCAAGGAGAATCCGGTTTGCCGGACGCCCATGACGTCGGAGTGATCTCCAAATATGGAGAGCGACTGCGCGGCGATGGATCGGGCTGAGACATGAAAGACGGCGGGCAGCAGCTCACCGGCGATCTTGTACATATTGGGGATCATGAGAAGCAGCCCTTGGCTGGCCGTATAGGTGGTTGTTAAGGCTCCACCAGTGAGTGATCCGTGTACGGCACCCGCCGCACCGGCTTCACTCTGCATCTCGATAATTTCCAGCGGTTGACCGAAAAGGTTCTTCTTCCCTTGTGCGGACCACGCATCGGCGTGCTCCCCCATGGGTGAACTCGGGGTAATCGGGTAAATCGCTGCGACTTCACTGAACGCGTACGCGATCCGTGATGCCGCTTCGTTCCCATCGAGGGTTATAAAGTTCTTTGGCATAGCACGTTCCTTTGTTGCCAGGTTTTTCGTCTACGCCCGTCAACGCGACGGCGTGAGACGAATGATCTGTTCGGGAGATTTGTTACCGCTACTATAGACCGATTTTGTGGATGATGCAAGCGTGGGAGATACGCGGGGCCTCGTTGTTGCACCAGATTTCACGATAACCGGCCCGCTTACTCATAGAGCAGGCGTTGGTAATCAAGGTGTGAAAAGGCGGCAACCATGCGATCCGTAGGAGTCAGATCACGTGGCCCCGCTCCCGAGGGCCCCGCTCCCGAGGGCGCCGCTCCCGAGGGCACCGACGTCGATTCACGACGTGCGGTCTGCGGTGCGGGAGCCTCGCCTGTGAGTATCGCATCCGCGCGACGAGCGAAACCGGCCAATCCGAATCGCTCGTTGACTCCGGGATGGGAACCTGTGGGTCGACGGTGAAGGGCGCCTTCAATTTGTCGAAAGAGGTCCTCGTTGAGCGAGCGGATTTCCTGCCGAAATGTGGCGTATTCCTGGACATCCCTGAGATAGGTATATTGCATCTGCGGCAAGAGAAACGAAAAATCAATTGTTTCCGATTCAACCATCTCGGCCACGTCTTGATGGAGCTGAGCCACGATGTCCGCCGGAATATGTGGAGCGAGACGGTCGATTCGTTCGGTATACCGAAACCGCAAGAGCGCCTGCGGTCCCGACAGCGAAGGGCTGTGGTTGGGTACCAGAATCTGCCCATAGAACGCGTGGGGCCACTCCTGGTATAAGTCTTCCACATCCCGCAGCACCGGCAATCGCCGTGCCACCAGCGGCGTCCCGTGCACCAGGGGGTCGATGAACTGGTATCCGAATCCTTCCTGAACGGAGGTAGATATGATCGCGTCCGCCGTGTGCTGGACATCCTCAAAGGTGAGTCCCACCTCATCTAGGTGACTTCCGATACCCCAAAGACCCGGGATCGTACCATCCTCAAAGGCGTGTTGCACCATCTGAGAGTACTGCTTCTCCGCCTGAGAAACCCCCGGAAGTGTCACGACGAGCGATGTCGGCTTGGAGAGTTCCATCGTGATCAAAGCCGCCTCGAAGATATTTTTCCGACGAATGGTCCGTACAGGATACAGCAAGAGCAGATCGTCCGGACGAAATCGGGCGAATTGGGTATCGAAACGGTGCGCCAAGCGCGAGCGCACGTCCCGGGGCGCACGATCAGCCGGTTGTTTGGTGGGGAGTGGAACGGGGTTCGGTAGGTAATGTACCGGAGTCACGTCGGCGTTGAGGAGGTACTCCCGGTCCCGTGAGTTGATCGTAAGGTACGTGAGGTTTGGAAGGGTGGGATACAAATTGGTGACGCCCGCCCGGCGCAGATATCGTAGATTCGCGTAGCGACCACACTCCGGGAAGTCATGGATGTGCAGGAGTATGTGCTGGTCCGGATGCGTTTCTGCGATTTCCAGCAACGCCCGGGTAAACGCCGGATTCTTCCCAAGGTGATAGTTGTGGACCCACCAGACGCTGTCGCCCCCCCAGCGCTGATATAACGTCCGGGAGATCCTCTGCGCGAGCACATCGGCTCCTGCGGCCACATCCGATTCTTTGACCCGGCCGAGGGGGCCTCCCTCAGCCGCATCGGAGTGATCTCCTGCAGGAACAGGGGCGTACTCTGCGAGACGCTGTGTGGAGATGTACCCGATCTCCGGGAGTACGGTGACGGTGGCCTCGGTACTCACCTGTTCGATGTTTTCGCGGCTCCCGGCAACGATCTCGATCGAGTCAACGACACTACTGAACTGGTGGAGTGCCCGGGTGGTGTGTTCGATGACCCCGGTTACACCGCCGGGAAGCAGATGGTAGTGAAAGATTACTATACGCATAACACCGTCCTCATTGCCGATTCGGAATTGCGGGAAATCCCCGACTGACATATCCTTCCACGTATGGACTCTGTTGTAACGCAACTGACTAAAGCGGTCTACCCGGATCATCCTGAGCTCCCCGGCCGAGTTCAGGAGTTAATCGAGCAGTATCGCCCGGCGATCGAGGCGCACCGGGAACACTTTTCCGCGAGCGCCGGTGATTTCCCCCTGTCCGCGGACGACGCGCTACTTATCACCTACGGTGATACGTTGCGTGGTCCCGATGCGGCACCCCTGGAGTATTTGTACCGCTTCCTCGATGAACACGTGGAGGAGACGGTTACCGGAGTTCACATTCTCCCGTTCTCTCCGTACTCCTCGGACGATGGATTCTCGGTCATTGACTATCGGGCTGTACACCAAGAATTGGGGGATTGGGAGCAGATCGAAAAGATCGCCGCTGAGTTTCGCCTGATGGTCGATTTGGTGTTGAATCACTGCTCGGCCCAGAGTCGCTGGTTCCAAGGGTTTTTGCGCAGTGAGAAGCCCTATGATGAGTACTTTCTCACCGCGGACCCCCGGGAGGACTATAGTATGGTAGTTCGGCCTCGGGCGTTGCCGCTCCTCACTCCGGTGGAAACGAACCATGGGACCGAACACGTTTGGACGACGTTTAGTGAAGACCAGATCGATCTGAACTGGAACAATCCGGAAGTCCTCCTGGAAATGCTGGACATCTTCCTCGGATATTTGGCGCGCGGCGCGCAAATCGTACGACTTGATGCGATCGCGTACTTGTGGAAAGAGATCGGTCACTCGTGTATCCACCACCCCCACACCCATCGTATCGTCAAGCTATTCCGGCGGGTTCTCGAGTTGGTGGATCCGGCAGGCATACTCATTACCGAGACGAACGTCCCTCACCAGGAAAATGTCTCGTATTTTGGGGAGGGCGATGAGGCGCACATGGTGTACAACTTCTCCCTGCCGCCGCTTCTCTTGGATGCGGTCATTCGCGGCACCACGGAGCAGTTACGGAGCTGGATTGCGGGGCTTACAGATCCTGGGCCGGGGATGGCGTTTTTTAACTTCTGCGCGAGTCATGACGGCATCGGTCTCTTACCCACCCACGGTATTCTCACCGATGAGCAGCGGGACGTGCTGGTTCGGGTGGTGCAGGAGCGCGGAGGGCGCGTCTCCCACAAGGCGACCGCAGCCGGTGAGATTCCCTATGAGATGAACGTAAACTATCTCTCCGCCGCCACGGATCCCGCGTTACCGGAGTCGCAACGGGCGGAGCAATTTCTTGCCACCCAAGCGGTGATGCTGAGTTTGGCCGGCGTTCCCGGAATCTATATTCACAGTTTGATCGGATCCGAGAATTGGCAAGCGGGCGTAGAGCATACGGGCAAAAACCGGTCCATTAACCGGGAGAAGCTCGATTTTGAGACCGTCCTGGAGGAATTGTCGGACGATTCTACCCTTCGGGCCATGGTTTTCTCCGGATACAAGCAGCTCCTTCGGGCGCGCGCCGGGCACGCAGCGTTTCACCCCCGTAGTCCGCAACGGGTGGTGGAAAGCGACAATCGTCTCCTCGTGTTGGTTCGTGGCCCGTACCGGGAAGAATCCGACGACCAGGAGGATTCGATTCTCGCGATGCACAATCTGTCGTCCGATGTAGTGGAGTTTCGCGATCGCCGTGACAAGTATCCATGGTCGGAGACGGGGATTGTGCGGGATCTGGTAACCGGCGATCTTGTATATCCCACCGCGGAGGGGGCGCTCTTCTCGTTGGAGTTGGAGCCCTACGAGGTGTTGTGGCTGCAGTTTTGAACGTTCCCTGCCCGCGGGCCC
>JBMCMH010000138.1:0-6142 GCA_048614515.1 Alkalispirochaeta sp.
GGGAGGTGAGTGATGATCTGTGCCGGCGGGTGCTGTAGGGCGGGCTTCACGCTTCAGCCATCAGTAAAGACCATGTCAGTGATTTCTGTCCGGCGCGACGCTTGAACTCATTGACGTTCTGACTCCACGCTTGATATGAGAGATACCCAACGGGTATCCCAGCATGGAGCCAATACTATTCTTACCAATCCTGGTCGCCGTTGTTGTTCCACTGTTCATCATCTTTGCCCAGCGACGGCAGCAATTGCGAGCGGTGCGCCGGCGGCTGCGGCACCGGCGACGGGAACGACAGGATCCGAGCACAACGAAAGAAGAGGAGATCTCCCCTATGTCGAACAAGCTCATCCGATCGCTTATCGGTAAGACGTGCCAGATTTCCACCGGCGCCCTCGGCGAATCCTTTGACAAGGTTACGGTTCTCGACGTGCAGGAAAACTGGATCAGCGTGGAGCGGAAAAACAAAGTCCGCCTCATAAACGCCGACTACGTGACCTCGGTCAAGATTCTCGATAAGCGCGAACCATAGCACCAGCCATGAGGTGGATGGTGAACGGCCGGTGGTTACCGAGGCTTTCCGCCAATTGTCTGTCGACCGACCCGAAACGAGTAATACGGACACCGCTCCATACCGAAACGCTGCTACTCCCGACCCGTTAACAGAGGTGGGGGAGTGCCACCTTCCGGGACAAAAATGAGCGCCGCTGAGTTCATGCAGTAGCGCTGTCTGGTGGGAGCGGGACCGTCGGTGAAGACGTGACCCAGGTGAGAGCCGGACAGGGAGTCTACCACTTCGATTCGCCGACTGAAGAGTCCGCGGTCGCAGGAGTAGGCCACCGCGTCGGGAGAGATCGGTTTGGTGAAGCTGGGCCAGCCGGTGCCGGAGACGTACTTATCGTCGGAGTGGAACAGGGGCTGCCCGGTGGCCGCGGAGTAATAGATGCCGCGTTCCTTATTGTCGTAGAGCGCGTTGTTGAATGGGCGTTCCGTGGCGTCCTGCCGGAGCACCTGGTAGCGCTCGGCGGAGAGTCGGCGACGCCACTCCTCTTCGGAGCGCTCCACCGGGTAGCGAACGGTGTCGCCGGGGTCGAGGATCGTCCGGGCATCCGCATCATACATCTCGCCTCGGGCGACCCAGGATGAGCTTCCGACCCGCATACCGCGGGTTATCGCGGAAGCGCGCTCGAGCGACGCCTCCCATGAGTCGAAGTGCTCCTGCGTCTCGGCGGCGGAGTTCACTCCGACGACCGCCATCCAGATCAGCAGTGCGATACCGGTTTTGGCGGCCCGTCCGGTTCGATTCGTGTATATACGCATATAGATAGCCTCCTTCATCTGTTTGTTGCGAGCCACGGCTCGGGGTGCTCACCGAGCGCTTCCTCTCCCACACTGCTTCCAGGCGGTTGTCCCGGCCGCAGCGAGAGCGATAGAAGCGATACCGCAGCGGATTGTTCATGTAGTAGTCCTGGTGGAAGTTCTCGGCGGGATAGAACGCCTCAAAGGATCGAATCTCGACCGCAATCTCCGTGTTCAACAGGTCCGCCACCACGTCCCAACTCTGCTCCGCCAGCTCGGCCTGGGCGGCGCCCGTCGTGTAGACAACGGGGGCGTATGTATCGCCGCGAACGCAGAACTGTCCGCTGCCGTCTACGGGATCCACATTGCGCCAGTAGACGGACAGCAGCTCCTCGTAGCTGACGCGGTCGGGATCGTAGACAATCCGCACCACTTCACGATGTCCGGTGGACCCCTGCGTCACCTGCTGATAACTCGGGTCCGGTACCCGTCCTCCCGAAAACCCTGATGTCGTGGAGACCACTCCGTCCATCTATGTGTCTGGTTATGTCTCATGAGGAGAATGGTACATCCCGGGTATCACAAGACGGTCAAACGCGATCGGCATCATCGTGCGCTCGCGGGAGCGTGAAATGGAACGTCGCGCCGCCTCCGGGAGGGCTCTCCAGGCCGATCGTACCGAGGTGAAGTTCCACGATGCGTTTGCAGATCGCCAACCCGAGACCGCTTCCGTTGCTCGAGTTGGTTCTGCTGGTGTCGCCGATGGAAAAAAGCGGTCAAACAGGCGGTCCTGAACCTCCGGCGCTACCCCATACCCGGTGTCGCGGACCGCGACCCGGACGGAGTCGGAATCGGCGGCCACCGAAAGCACGATCCGGCCCCCCCGACGGGGTGTGGGCCAGGGCGTTTCGGATGAGGTTGGTGAGTACGCGTTCCACCAGGACGAGGCTGTCCGGTTCCTCCGCGCGGCTATGCCAATGCACCACCACGTCTTGCACCAGCTCGGCAAGGGAGAACGACTCCACGGTGGGGGCGGCGTTCGGTCCATCAAGGTTGGACAGTTCAAACAGGTCTTCCACCAGCCGCGGTAGCGATCGGGTGGCGCTCAGGAGTATGTCGTAGTAGCGCCGCTGCGGAAGATCCAAGGAACCGTCCTTTTCCTGGAGCGTTTCCAGATACCCCTGAATCGTCGCCAAGGGATTGCGCAAGTCGTGCGAGATGTTGGCGATCAACTCACGCCGCTCGCGATCGGCGTGTTCCAACCGGGCCACGGTGGCAACGATCGTGTCGGCCATGTCGTTGAAATTCTGCGATAATTCTCCGATCTCGTCACCGGTGGTGATCGTCGATCGCGCCGTCTGGTCTCCGGACCCGAAGGCGTGAACTGTCTTTGTCAGGTGCTTCAGGGGGCGCGTCGTCAGAAAAAAAGACGATAAGGCCCAGGATACCGACGAGGGGTAGTGTTATCGCCATCGCGGTCAACAGCGCTTGCAGAAGGTATCGGTTTTGGAGCTCCATCGCCGCCGCGTCGTACTCGTTGCTGTGAAGTACGACGTACAGGTATCCCGCCTCATCGGATCGACGTCGACCGCCTCAAGCTGTACCTCCGGCCCGGGCGACGCGAAAAATGCCCGAATGGTGCCGTCGCGATCGAGAATATAGATTTCCACCGCCGGGTTCATGACCATCATATAATGAATCACCGACTCGACCTCGCCGTCTTGCGAGGCGACGAGCGGGGCAAGCTCCGCTGCCATGCTTGCGGCGACGGTACGATTGAGGCGCTGATCGAATATGCCGATTGTGATCAACACACTTGCCATTCCCGTGACCGTGACCAGAACGAGAAAAATCGCTGAGAGCTTGATCGGAAACCGGTTCACCGCGTTCATTCGGGCTCCTCCGAGACGGGGAACTCCCCAGGCTCCGCGAACCGATACCCGTACCCCCACACGGTGCGAATGTATTTCGGGTGTGAAGGGTTAACCTCTATCTTGGCGCGGAGTCGGTTGATGTGGCTGTTGACGGTCCACGTGGATCGTGAGCTCGCCGATTCGAATCGGCGAGCTCTCAGCGGTAGCGTGAGACCCAAGCTCCTGCGTCCGTCGCAGGACTGCGTGAACGCGGGCAACCAGCTCGTGTGGACTGAACGGCTTCGTGATGTAGTCGTCGACGCCCAGTTCCAGTCCGGTGATCTTGTCCATCTCCGCTGACCGCGCGGTCACGACCAGGATCGGCCCGTACCGTAGATACTCAGGAGGAACGAAATGGTTACACGGTTTTTGCTGGTTATCGGTCTGATCGTCACGCTGGGGCTCGTCGGCTGTAAGACTACCGACGACACGATGATGGAGGACGAGTCGATGCGACACCTGCGTGCCGGTGACCCGGATTGAACGGGCCGCCGGCCGCGCGGTCGGCCATGGCAGAGCTGGTGGTGCGCGGTGGAAAGTACGTTCTGCCGTCGGTATATCCCGTTGACATATCCCAAAACCCGAAGTACTCTTGACCATATGGAACGTGCTAAAGTCTTCCGGAGCAACAAGAGCCAGGCTGTACGCCTGCCGAAGCCGGTTGCGCTACCGGAGACAGTACAGGACGTGGATATCATACCCCTTGGCCGGGCTCGTCTGATCGTGCCGCACGGAGAGGGCTGGGACAGCTGGTTCGACGGCCCGGGAGTCAGTCCGGATTTTATGGTCCAACGGGACCAGCCGGAACCACAAGAGCGCTGATCCTCGTGATCGAGTATCTCCTTGATACCAACATCGTAATCTACACGATGCACAATCGCCCTCCGGAAATACGAGAGCGCTTCACCCGCAGTTACGGACTCATGGCGATTTCAACCGTCACGTTGATGGAGCTGTACTACGGATCCGAAAACTCGCAGGATCCCACCGGAAACAGAACAGATATCGAGGGGTTCATTGCACGCCTGGAACTGCTTGAGTACGACGCACCGGCCGCTTTTCACACGGGACTCCTCCGAAAAGAACTACAAACTCAGGGACTGCCGATTGGAGCGTACGACTGCATGATCGCCGGTCACGCCCGCTCCCGCGGATTGATCCTGGTAACTCGCAATGAGTCCGAGTTTTCCCGCGTACCCGGTCTCCGAGTCGAAGCCTGGACGTGAGCTCCACCGCAGGCGACAGGCGTTTTCGAAGACGGGATGGCGCGTGTCAGGCTACCTTGAGGCGTACGTCTATGCTGTTGCGGGTAGCATCGGAGTACGGACAGACCACGTGCGCGTGCTCTGCACCGAGCTCAGTACTGCGAATGGGTTGCCGGCTCAGCGCTCCACCGATTCATCGTCCAAGTCGGCGGCCCAGAGCACCTGAGGACCGGCGGCCGCTTGGGATGCCCGGGACCCGTCGCCGTCCGGTCGCTGCGCGAGGTAGCTGTAGCGCTCGGCCAGTTGGGGTGATCGCTCCGCCACCCGCTCCAAGGCCCGTTCCGCGTCGTCCGGGCGTCCCAGGTCACTGTAGACCTGGGCCAAGGTCAGGTCTACGTGGACTCGATCCCGACTCACCGCCAGCAGTTCCTCACCGTAGAGCTGATTGGCGGCATATACCGCTTGCGAGAGAATTCGCTCCACGGTGTCCCGTATCTCGGCGCTGTCCGGATGGATGACGAGCTGTTCATTGAAATCAGATTACGCGCCGAAGCGGGAAGCGCGAGCAGACATAGGAATAGAGCGACCCCCGTGGCCGTTCGCGTCACGGATAGCATACCTTGTGATATACACCACTGCTAGTGATCCCGCAAGTCACGCACCGGTGCTGCCCAAGCGCTCAGTCGGCGGCAAATCGAGGAATCGCGCGTCCGCTACCAGTCTCCGACCATTGCCGATCATCCGCCTGCGGTTACCGCTGTTTCCGATGTCGGGGTACACTCCATGCACAGGAGGGTTTCGTGAAAAGTACTATCGATGAGATCCGCCGGCGGCTCCGTGGAAATGGTCATCCAGGCCGATATTCGGGAGACGCGACTGGAGCGCGAGCACTACGATGTGGTACACAAGAATTCGATGTTTACCGCCGTCAGCGGAGTGCGATAGTCTCGACTCGTGATCCCCAACCGATACCGCCTCCGGGCACCGTTGGCCGGACTGTTCTCTCTCTGTTTGCTGGTAGTTGCCCATGGTGCGTCCGCCCAGGAAGTAACGATCGCTGTCTTCGACGGTGCCGCGCCGATGGTTCTCACCGACGAGGACGGAGACGCGGCGGGTATCTTTCCCGAAGTGTTGGGCCGCCTTCTTCGGGACCTGGATTATGAAGTTCGATTCGTCGGGGGTTGAGCTTCGCTGAGGCGTACAACCGGGTGGTGGACGGCGATATCGATCTGCTGCCGGCAGCGGTCTACACTGCAGTCCGGGCTGAAGAACTCTCTTTCAACGAGGAACCGATTGTGGTCGCCTGGGGGCAACTGGGGGTGCTGCCGAATCGTGACTTCGAAGGGTTGTTTGAGCTCCGCGGCAGACGCATCGGACTGATGCGGTTCTGAGCGAGGAGATCGCTGCCGGTATCTATTTCAACACGTGGTTCCGAAGCGAAGAACGGATCGTTCCGAGCTCCATCGTCTTTTCTCCGACGCACGGCCTGGTGGCCACGGCGAAGGGGCAAAACTCGGACCTCCTCGCCGCTATGGATGAAGAGCTGCTCGCCCTCAAACGAAGCCCGGAATCCTACTACTATGAGATTCTCAACCGCTGGCTGGGGGGCGCCGATGGTGCAATGATCCCGCGCTGGGTACGGATTGCCGGGACGATCACCGCGGCCTTCGTGTTGTTTCTGCGGCGACAAGTCAAGCGTGCCACCGTTGAAATCGAACGAATTCGAGAGTG
>JBMCMH010000139.1:0-6095 GCA_048614515.1 Alkalispirochaeta sp.
CCAACTATCTATCGCAGCGCGTTCCAGGGAGCGCGCTCAGAAACGTCCTCCATGGCGTAGCCGCCTTCACCCACTGACGGACTGAGAATGGCCAGGAGGTGCGCCGGCCGTTCCCCCCGTTGAAAACTGGCGTGCACGATTCCCTTCTTGATAAACACCGCGTCTCCCGGTTTCAGGATCTGTTTCTCCTTTTCGATCCACTGTTCGATTTCGCCCTCGAGGACGTAGATCATCTCTTCCTGGTCCACGTGACGATGGAAGTTATGGCCCATGCCCGGGGTGATCGTTACGTCGAGAATCGCCAGTTGTGCGCTCTCGGTATTCTGCGGGCGGCACGCCCAGGCGATCTCTCCCCAGTCAAACTGGTCCCGCACCATTTCTTTGTTGAATACGAATGCTCCGTTCATCGATTCCTCCAGACTTCCCGAAACGCCGCCACCAGAGCCGCGGCGAACTCGGGATCGTTGATGTTGTACGGAAGGCGCTCTACCCTCCGATTCTCAGTTTGTTTCACGGTTGATTCGATTTCCGAGAAGAGTTCCTCGTCGGCGGCGGGGTCGTGAAACGGCTGTCCCTCGGCGTCAATCAGGGAGACACCCTTCTCCGGAAGCAGAAAGCGCACGGGACCGGTCATCTGGTTGAGCTTGGTACCGATCCAGCGCCCCATTTCCTTGTTTTCCTCGGCAGTCGTGCGCATGAGGGTGACGTTGGCGTTGTGTTTATACAGATTCCGATGCTGATACTTCTCGGGCACGGTATCGAAGGCAGCAAAGTTCACCATGTCCAGGGCTCCCACCGAGCCCACGTAGGGGATGCCCGCGCGGGCGATCGCTCCCATACGATCCTCACCGGCACTCATGACCCCACCCATGTGGAGATCGCACACCTCGGTGAGGGTAATGTCGATCACGTGGGAGATCATGCCGGAGTCAATCAACTTCTCCATCGACTGACCCCCGGTGCCGGTGGCGTGAAAGACCAATGGATCGAACTCCGCTTCCAGCTGCTTCCGTACCTCCGTAACGCAGGGGGTGGTCACGCCGAACATCGTCATTCCCAGCGTCGGTTTCTGTTCCGCCGGTGTGGGAATCGGATGCGCCACCATTCCCGCCATGGCGTGGGCGGCGTTGCCCAGAACCGCCCGGGAGATGCGGTTCAGTCCGGCCACGTCGGTGACGGAATACATCATCGTGATGTCGTTGGGTCCCACATAGGGCTCCACGTCGCCACTGGCCACGGTGGAGACCATAAGCTTGGGCGTTCCCACCGGGAGGCGCCGCATGGCGGCGGTAACGAGGGCGGTATTGCCCGATCCTCCCAGGCCGATCACACCCCCCAGATCGTCGAGGCTCACCAGGTACTCTCCCAGCGCCTCCGACATCATCGTCACCGCTGCACCCCGGTCGTCGGTGGTGCCGAGAAATCCGGGGTTGTCCCGGTGGTGGCGCGCCACCTCGGTGTTGGAGATATCCGCCGTGGCAGCACCGGCGCCGGCGCCCTCGTGCACCTTGGAAGAGACGTCCACCGTGACCGCCTGCGTTCCACTGTCGCGGATGAGTTGCGCCACGTAGGTCAGCTCCTCCGCCTTGGTGTCAAATGTTCCAACTACGTATGCCTGTTTCATACTGGGTACTCCTTTTCGTCAGGGCCTGGGCGCCGCCCGTGGGCGACACCGCTCAAAATGTGAGTCTCTTGAACGCCTTGATCTGCTCGGAAATCGCGACCTCCGTGGGAAGACGTTCCATTGAACTGGCACCGTAGAAACCGTCCACCCCGTTTACATGATCGAAGATGTACTTCGCATCGTCCGGCATCGCGATCGGCCCGCCGTGACACAGGATGATCACGTCGTCCCGGACGCTCTTGGCGGCGTCGGCGATCTCCTGCACCATTTTGGCGCTATCGTCGAGCGTCTTGGCGGTCTCCGCACCGATCGAACCTTTGGTGGTGAGGCCCATATGCGCAACGACGATGTCCGCCCCGGCCTGGGCGAGTTTCTTCGCCTGATCGGTATCAAAGGCGTAGGGAGTGGTGAGTAGATCCATCTCGTGAGCTTCCCGGATCATGTCAATTTCAAGATCAAAGCCCATGCCCGTTTCCTCGAGATTCTGCCGGAACGTGCCGTCGATAAGCCCCACGGTGGGAAAGTTCTGTACCCCGGCAAATCCGAGATCTTTCAGCTCCTGCAGGAAATGGCGGCGCAGCATAAACGGGTCGGTGCCGTTAACCCCAGCCAGAACCGGTGTGTTCTTCACGGCGGTGATCACCTCGTGGGCCATTTCCTTTACAATCTCGTTGGCGTTGCCGTAGGGCATAAGTCCCGCCAGCGAGCCGCGTCCCGCCATGCGGTAGCGACCGGAGTTGTAAATAACGATCAGGTCGATACCGCCGGCCTCCTCCGACTTGGCGGAAATTCCGGTTCCGGCGCCGCCGCCGATAATGGGCACGCCGTTTTTCACTTTTTCCCGGAGCTCCGCGAGGATCGTAGAGCGATCTTTGGTTGTGTTCATTGCTGCCTCCCGTGATGATTTCGTGTCAAGAACAATGAAATCTCCGTGCCAACTGTGTGTCCCCTGCGGCGGGCAGAAAAGCCGCTGCCGAGAGTGTTTTTTTTGATATTATTGATAAAATAATGGTGCCACGGTGCGCCCACATCCGGGAAACCCGTGTTACCATGGGTGTGTGGAAACACCCCGTATACAGATCAATGGTTACAGGTAACACCTGTGCTCAGCCACCTTTCCTCCCGGCATCCGGTGATTCAACGGGTAGTACTGGACAAGCCGGCGGACCGTCCGCTCATCGGAGTCTCCCCCGGGTCGGGCAACATCACCGCCACCGCCGTCCGCGCCGGAGCGGACATTCTCTTCGTCTTTAGCGCCGGAACCTATCGAACGGCGGGGGTGGGCTCCCTGGCGTCGTTTCTGTCCTACGGTAATGCCAACGACCAGACGGAGGAGCTTTTGCGCCACCACGTGCTTCCGCACAGCGGCGCGCGACCGGTCGTGGCGGGCATGATGCCCAATGATCCGGTCCGGTCCACGGCGGAACGTCTCGAAACGCTCGCCGAACTCGGAGTGCAAGCGGTAACCAACTGGCCCGCCACCGGCCTGGCCGACGGCGTTATGCGGGAGATCATGGCGGCCCACGGACTCCACCACCAAGCGGAGCTGGAAATGCTTCAGGAAGCGCAGGCCGCGGGATTCGCCGTCTTCGGATTCGCCCTCTCCACCGCGGAAGTGGAGAGCTTCTGCGGAATCGGCGTGGACGGCCTCATTCTCAATGTGGGGCTCACCCGGGCAGTAACCGACTCCCTGGAGAAGAAGAACGAAATCTCGACCGCAATCGCCACCGTCCGGGACATGTGGCAGGTGGTGACCCGGCACACCATCCCGCCGCTGAGTTTTCTCTTTGGCGGGTCCATCACGCAACCGATAGACTTGGAGGAGATCCTGCGGGAAGTCCCGGTCCACGGATACGCCGGAGGATCCGCCTTTGAACGCATTCCCGTCACCGCCATCGTCGATTCCACCGTTCGCCGCTTGAAGAGCGTACCCCGTCCCACCACCGCGACCGCCCCCGAAACGGGAGCTTCCGGGAGTTCCCGCGCGCCCTTGGTAGGGGACTCCCGCCAGATGCGCCGTGTCCAGGAATTGATCACCCGCACCGCCCCGCACGACGTAAACATCTGCATCCTCGGTGAAACGGGAACCGGCAAGGAGCTCGTGGCCCATGCGGTACACCACCGCAGCCCTCGCGCGGACATGCCGTTTATTACGATGAACTGTGGGGCGATTCCCGACACCCTCGTGGAAAGCGAGTTCTTCGGGTATGAGAAGGGAGCGTTCACCGGCGCACACGACCGGCGGAAGGGAAAGTTCGAACTGGCGAATCATGGAGTGCTCTTTCTCGATGAGATCGGCGACCTGAGCCCTCACGGGCAAGTGGCGCTCCTGCGCGTCCTCCAGCAGGGTGAGGTCTTTCGCGTGGGCGGCCAGAAAGCGACCCGCGTTGATGTACGCATTATCGCCGCCACCAATCGGGACTTACGGCGGGATGTGGCGGAAGGACGTTTCCGCTCCGACCTGTTCTATCGTCTCACCACCATGATTATCGAAACCCCACCCCTACGCGAACGCCCCGAGGATATTCCCCACCTAGCGGACCACCTCTTGAGATTGCTCGCCTCCCGGCTGAATCGCAGAATCGTGGGGATTACGGAGGCGTTCCTGGAGCGGTTGGTGCACTATCAGTGGCCCGGCAACGTCCGGGAGCTGGAGCACATCCTCACGCGGGCGGCGATACTAGA
The DNA here is from genome assembly GCA_048614515.1 of Alkalispirochaeta sp. Taxonomy (GTDB): domain Bacteria; phylum Spirochaetota; class Spirochaetia; order DSM-27196; family Alkalispirochaetaceae; genus Alkalispirochaeta. The sequence continues at coordinate 4,310 of JBMCMH010000139.1, forward strand.
AGACACTGCGGTACTGGAAGGCTCATCCGTCACCTTGGGCGACCCCCGCGACGGGTCCATTGGCGATCCACCTCCTCCGCCGAAAGTAGCCCCAATCGATCCTGGCGAGCGCCGCCGCCGCGTACGGGAAGAGATTGATCGTTGCGGAGGCAATAAAAGTCGCGCGGCCCGCCGCCTGGGAGTGAGCCGGAAGACGCTGTACCAGTGGCTCCGCGCATAAGCACAAACGATATTTGAGGCCCGCATGGTCAGTGACATATCGTTGATGTGTGGTACCCTCTGCCATATATGGCGATAAAGATAGAGACAGAGATTCTGGAATCGCTCCTCACGATGGCCACCTTCGTGGAGGCGCGGGACGCGTACACCGGGGGCCACGCGTGGCGTGTAAGCCAGTACGGCCGGCTTCTTGCCACCGAGATGGGAATGGACCGCGACGATGTGTTCATTGTCCAACTTGGTGGACTCGTACACGACCTGGGAAAAGTTGGCGTTTCAGATACTGTGCTCAATAAGGACGGTCCGCTCTCCGCCCAGGAGTTTGAGCTGATGCACCAGCATCCTACCGCAGGGGTGAACGCGCTGGGCGGTCATCCCCTGCTTCCTCTCGTGCGGGAGGCGATTCTTGAGCACCACGAGCGCTACGACGGCGGTGGGTATCCCTCCCAGGCCCCGGGATCGTCACTCACCGTGATCGGCCGGATTCTTGGCGTGGCCGACGCCTTTGACGCGATGACCAGCACCCGCTCGTACCGGGCGGGAATGAACGATGACCGGGCGATGGAGATCGTAGGGAAGGAATCGGGCAAACAATTTGATCCTCAAGCGGCCGAGGCGCTGCAGAGCCTCCATGGGAAGGGCGAACTCGCCCACGTCATCGGCCACGCCTCGGAGGAAAAGCTCATGCTGAACTGTCCCGTGTGCGGCCCCTCGATCGTCCCACCGGAGGACGCCCATGACGGAGACACCACGGTATGTCCGAGCTGCCGCGGCATCTTTGCGATGCACCGCCAGGGCGAGACGTTTGAGCTGGAACTGCAAGGCATGTCGCCGACGCTCTACATGCCGCAGCCGGACCACCGCGCGGTACAGAGTCTCATCCAAGCGATGCCCTCCAAACGGATCAAGCCGCGGGTTGTCACGAGGCGATAAGGTGCTGCATACGGAGCGCCACCCATGAGTGAGCGCACCGGCACGAGCGGCCTACGCCTCTTCGTGGGCATGCGCCTGGCGGCAGCTGCGCGGGAGCAACTGGGCGAGCGGACCGGTCTGCTCGAATCCACTGGTTCGCGGTCGATCCGCCTGATTCCACGGGAGAACTACCACATCACGCTGTACTTCATCGGTGATCCCCGGCCGATCACCGCCGGAATGGTGGAGCATACGCTCGACGAACGCCTCCCGGCGGTGGTGGAACGTGTCCTTCCCGTGGAGACGCAGATCCAGCGCTGGGGAGTATTCCCTTCCCGGAAGCGCCCTCGGGTGGTATGGGCCGGCGTAGCGGATGATGGAGAAATCGCGGGGATCGCCGGAGAAGTTACGGCGGCCCTTGAGACATTGGGTATGGAGGCGCCGCGGCGCCGATTTACGCCGCACATCACCGTGGGATATGTTCGCCGCGAGGTATTCGCGGCTGATGTGGCGGCGGCGCTCGAGGAGCACGCCTTCGGCGCTCCGGTGGCGGTACGTCTCGATTCGGTGAGCCTGATCAAGAGCACCCCAGGACCGGATGGTTCGACCTATGAAGATTTGAAGATGTGGAGGACCCAGCGGTAGGTGCCGGGAC
>JBMCMH010000140.1:0-6089 GCA_048614515.1 Alkalispirochaeta sp.
GCTCCCTCAGAATCGTTCACGTCGGTACCCACCGCCAAACTCAATGAGTTGCGGGAAGTGGCGGGCGCGTTTGTCTCCGCCCACGCCCACCTGCTGCACCTGGCGGAATCGCGCGATGACGGGGAGATGCTCAGCGCCGGTGAGGCGTTGGGGGACCTGGTGAGGAGCTTGCGCGAGCTGGCCGGCGAGTTTCAAATGGTGAGCGTGTCCTCCCGGGCGGAGTTTTTGAGCGGGGTGGTGCGGGAAGCGGCGGAAGCGTGTGGCGTGGACGTTGCATTCCACCTGGACGGGGGTGAGACGCAGATCGACGCGCGCGTGCTGGACGAGCTGATGTCCTCGGTTGGACCGCTGCTTCGGAGCGTGGTACACCACGAGCTTGCCTCACCGGCGCGTCGGCGCTCGGCGGGAACCGGTGAGTCCGCCACAATTCGCCTCACCGCGAGCCATACCGGTGCCGAGGTTGTGCTGAATATCACCGATGATGGGGTGGGAACCGCCGCCACAGAGCGGAAGCCGGAGTTCCGACGAGCGTTTGGTGCGGCGCGGCGTACGGCGGAGCGCGTGGGCGGCTCCGCCACGCTGGACGTCACCGCCGGTGAGGGGTCTCGCGTCTCGCTCCGACTGCCCGTTTCGGCGGCGGTGGTGGAAGGACTGCTCACCCAGGTTGGTGACACGCGCTATATGGTTCGGCTGTCTCACATTGAGCGCTGCCTGGATATGCGCTCCGTTGAGCGGCTGCCGGGTCAGGATATGATAGTTGTGGGAGGCGAGGCGGTGCCGGTGCGCGATGTGCGGAAGTTGTTTGGGGTGGAGCCGCAGGGAGATGAGACGCACGTGGTCTTGGTGACCGGTGAGGCGGGCCGGATGGGACTCCTTGTGGACCAGGTGTTCGATACCCATCAGGCAGCGATCCACCCATTGGATCGGATGCTGCACGGCGTGGCGGGAATCGCCGGCACGATGATACTGGGGGACGGAACCCCGGCGATGCTACTGGATGTGGACACCCTCTCCCGGGACCGCGCTCGGACGAGCGAGTGAGCGGCTGAGGGGGTGCGCCCTACGTGCGCTCCACCATGATGATAGCGGACGTGGCGATGCTCAGAGTGAAGGGGGTGGCGCCCTCCGGAGGCCGAACGGTGACGGTGCCGGCGGTGGCATTCACATCGACAACCATGATCGCCGCTCCCGGTATGAGATGGTGTGCTTTCATGAGCAACAGAAAGGCGGCGTCTTCGGTCTTTACGCGGGAGATGCGCACGGATTCGCCGGGCGCGCAGTGGTCGAGGGGAACCACGTTTCTCCGCGGGACGGTGCCGTCCGCCAACGGGATGGGGTCGCCGTGGGGATCCGTTGCCGGAAAATCCAGGTACGCATCAATTCGCTGTATGAACTTATCTGAGACCGCATGTTCCAGTCGCTCGGCGTCGTCGTGAACCTCGCTCCAATCGTATTGCAGTACGCGCTCCAGAAACGTTTCGATTAAACGGTGCCGGCGGACCATGTTGAGCGCCAGATTCTGACCCTCGGCGGTAAGGACTACTCCTTTGCGGGGAGTGTATTGCACTAACCCGCGGGAAGCTAAGTGCTTTACCATCGCCGTGGCGGTGCCGGGGGTGACCGACATCGCCTCCGACAGCCGTTTCATCGGCACCGTCTCGTGGGGCGCGCGTTCCTCTTGCTGGTAGATCGTCTTTATGTACTGTTCCACTGTACTGGTGGGCACCGCATTACGCTCCTGTTGAATCGTCGTCCGGGGTGTCGGCGGGAATGATATTGCCGCGAGGATCGGTCGCCGCGTCGCGCAACCGTTTGGCCAGCTCCGCTTGCAAGCTTCGGTCGGTGTAGTGCTCCAAGTAATCCGCGGCGGTGTGGAGCTCATCCATCTCTACGTGGGCGTCGTCGTAAAAATAGCGTTCCAGCAGGCGGTGCGTCCGCAGCAGATCGCGTCCAGCTTCACCGCCGCGGGTGCTCGCCCGGTAGCGACCGTGGTGACGGTGTACCAGCCCCCGCGCCCGCAACACCATCAGCGTGGTGATGAGCTTCCACCGCCGCCGGACAAAGGGTGACTGGTCCATTGCCTCAAACTCCCGCACGCTCAAGGCGCCTTCCCGTGTTTCGTGTCGCTCAGCGGCGCGGGCCAACAATCCCAAGGCGTCTTGGGCATTAATGGTCATTCGCAGGCGCAATTGGTTCCACCCGTGGGCCACGATGCCTCGCTCGGGAGCAAACAACACGGCGATGAAAAAGAGTGCTCCCAGAACAACCGCCATGGACCCGGCGGTGCTGGTGTCCTCAAACCCGAACCAGGGCGGTATGGTGATCGCCGCGACGTGGCCGAGAGCCGCTGCCACCGCCGCCATACCGGCACTGGTTATAATAAACGAGTGCAGTCGTCGCGTGAGGAGCGCCGCCGTGGCGCCGGGGACAATGAGCATCGCGATCACCAGAATGCTTCCCACCACCTCAAAGGCGGCCACCGTGGTCATCGCCACCAGCGTCATCAGCAGGTAATGCATAAACGTGGCGTTAATGCCCAGGGTGGTTGCCAAATCCGGGTCGAAGATCGCAATGCGCAGCTCCTTAAACAAAGCCACCACCACGGCCACGTCGATCAGGAGGATCGTTACCAGAACTGCCACGCCCCGCGGCACCTCTATCCCCAATACGGTGACCATATGGAGTGGAACGAGCTCCACGGCCCCCATGAGCACGTGCTCCGGATGGATGTCGATGTCGCGGGCGACGTGTTCAATCAAAATGAGCCCGACGGCAAAGAGAATACTAAAGACAACGCCCATGGCGGCGCCGTGTTCAACTGTGCCGTGGCGGTGGATGACCTCTACCAGCATAGCGGTGAGGATGCCCACGATCGCTGCTCCCAGAAATAGAGTACCGCCGCCGTGCGTTCCGGAGATCATAAACGCCACCGCGATCCCCGGCAGCACGGCGTGGCTGATCGCGTCGCCGAGCATACTCATCTTCTTGAGCACGAGAAACGAGCCCACCAGGGCACAGGCCGTTCCGGCCAGGACGGCGGCAACGATGATCCACGTATCGAGGGGGGTCCATATCATACGGGGTACTTCCTCATGCCTCATGCTCCGAATCACCGATGCGGTGGACGCTGGCGGGGACCGTCTTTCCAAAGCGGGGGAGCGCCTCCTCGAGTTCCGCTACCAGCTCATCCCCTAAGACGTGTTCAATGAAATCGGCGCCGTAGTCCACATTGGCCGGGGCCACGTCGGCGTGTTCCATGAGGTATACCTCCCACAATCGGTGATTTCGGGTAATTCTGGCCGCCTCCGCCCGCCCGCGGGCGGTAAATTGCCACGGGCCGTGCGCGATGCGGTAAATGGCGCGATCCCGAGCGAGCATGCGTACCGCACGATGGTAGCGTCGCGTGTTCCATCCGCGCAGATGAGCCACATAGTGGTATTGGGCGTCCGCCTCCGCGGATCCTCCCAGTTCTTCGTATTCAAAGAACGCTCGTAGGAGGTGGTGGCGCATCGTGCGGCGGGCGGTAACGCGAGCGCGGTAGACCACACGCACAATCCCGCGGTCGGCGCCGAAGAGGAAGCCGGCCACAAAGAGGATACCCAACGACACGACGATTACCGCCCCCGCCGGGAGCCGCGGAGCCAGGGCACTGATGGATGTTCCAATCCACGCCCCCAGCGCACCGAAAAACGCCGACAGGAACACCATGGGGAGGAGCCGGTCGGTCCAGAAGCGCGCCGTCACCGGGGGAATGATGAGGATTGCCACGATCAAGATAATACCCACCGCCTGCAGGCCGATAACGGTTACCGCCACCACCAACGCCATGAGCATGAAATCGAGCCGCTGCACCGGCCACCCGTCACCCACGGCAAAATCCGGATCAAACGTGAGCAGGCGAAACTCCTTGAAGAGGAGCACCGTCACTACCACGATTGCCAGCGCCACGCTTCCGATGAGCAGCGCGTCTTCTCGGATCATCGACGCGGCTTTCCCGTAAATGAACGAGTCGAGCCCGGCGGCGGGAGCGCCGGGCATCTTTTGAATAATACCCAACATGGCGATCCCCAGGCCAAAAAAGACGCTCAGGACGATTCCCAGTGCTGCGTCCTGTGAGAGGCGCGTGAAGCGGCTAATCACCAGGACGGAGCCCATTCCCAGAAGCCCGGATATAAGCGCCCCGGTCATGAGGAGCGGCAAGCTCCGCGGATCGGCCCCCACCGCCACCGCCACGAGAAACGCCCCCGCCACGCCGGGGAGCGCAGCGTGGCTCACCGCGTCGGCCAACAGCGCCCGGCGTCGCAAGAGGAGAAAGACGCCTACGATTCCGCCGGCGATCCCCAACGTAACCGTTCCAAACATCACAATGCGAGTGTTGTAATCGGCTAGGGTGAGAACCCGGATCAGGCGCTCGATGATCATGGGTTGAGCTGCCCCACCGCATCCACGGCGCGGTCCAATAGGGTGAGTCGCCCACCGTAAGTACGCTTGAGATTCTCCCGGGTGAACACCTCGCGGACGGGACCGGCGGCGACGATGCGCATATTGAGCATAATGAGGTAGTCAAAGTACTCCCGAACGCTCTCCAGATCGTGGTGGACCACGAATACCGTCTTACCCTGCTCCCGGAGCCGCTGCAAGATCGCGATGATCGCGCTCTCGGTGGCGGCGTCCACCCCGGCAAAGGGCTCGTCCATAAAATACACCTGCGCCTGTTGCACCAAGGCCCGGGCCAGAAATATTCGCTGCTGCTGCCCCCCGGAGAGGCGGCTAATCTGCCGGTGAGCGAGATCCGCCATGCCCACCTCCGCCAGCGCTTCCAGCGCGCGAGTGCGATAGCGGGCCGTGACGGGACGCAACCAGCCGATCGAGCCGTACAGCCCCATGGCCACCAGTTCGACGGCGGTGATGGGATAGTCCCAATCGACGCTTTCCCGTTGGGGGACGTACCCCACGATCCGTCGCTGCGTCTTGTACGGTTTGCCGAAGATGCGCACCGCCCCGGAGGCGTGGGGAATGAGATCCATGATCGCCTTAATGAGGGTGCTCTTACCGGCACCGTTGGGACCGACGATACCGGCCACCACCGACGGCGGGACATCAAGATCGATGTCCCAGAGGACCGGTTTGCGGTCATAGGCGACGGTGAGGTCACGCACGTGGAGCGCCGCGTCCGTGGGCGGAGACTGAGTCTGCTCCATCATTCAGTCCTCCCCACGCCGACCGTGCAATCCACCGGCCGGCGCGTCACCGCCGAGGGCACGGACGATGGTGGTGGCGTTGTGGTCGAGCATGCCGATGTAGGTGCCTTCGTACGAGCCGGCCGGTCCCATGGCGTCGGAATACAGTTCTCCTCCCACCTCCACCTCATGTCCGTGGGAGGCGGCGCCCTCGATCACCGCTCCCAAGGCGCGATCGGGAACGGTGGTCTCGGCAAATACCGCGGATATCTCGCGATCTACGATGAACCGAACCAAGCTATTGATGTCCTCCAGCCCCGCCTCCGACTCGGTGTTCATGCCCTGCACACCGATAACCTCAATGTCATACGCGTCACCGAAGTATCCAAAGGCGTCGTGAGCGGTGACCAGATAGCGGCGGTCGGCGGGGATGGAGGACATGATCTCCTGGATGTACGCCTCCAACTCCGCCAGACGGGCGGCGTATTCATCGCCGCGATCCTGGTAGGCGTCGGCGTTGGCGGGGTCCGTCTCCGACAGCGCCGTGACCACCACCTGCACCGCATCCATCCACAGCGAGACATCCATCCACAGATGGGGGTCGTAGGCTTGCTCGTAATCGTCGTGCTCGCGGAAGAGGTTCTCGTCCACCAGCTCGCTCACCGCGTACACCGGACGCTGTCGGGCAAGCTGAACGAGGGTGTCGCCCATTCGCCCCTCCAGCATGAGTCCGTTGTACAGGATAACGTCCGCGGTCTGCATGCGGCCGATATCGGCGCGGGTGGGGCGATACAGGTGCGGGTCAACTTCGGCGCCCATGAGGACCTGGACGCTGCCGAGCTCTCCGGCCACATGGGTTGCGATGTCTCCGATCATCCCGGTGGTGGCAACGATGGTAAGCGGATACTC
>JBMCMH010000141.1:0-6081 GCA_048614515.1 Alkalispirochaeta sp.
CCGGCCGGTGGTTCTCAGGCTGAAGGGCATCAAGAACGTGCTGGCGCATCTCGTTTCCTATCTAATCGTGACGCTCAGTACCGTACCCATGCTCATTGTCATGATTTTCGCGTTTCGAAACACCAGCGGTCCGGTGTTCACCTCCGGGTTCGGCCTCGATAGCTTTCGCCGAGTTATTGTTGAAGTACCCCAGGCAATATCCAACAGCCTCATCTTTTCCATAACTGCCGTCATTATGATCATCATTGTGGGAACTTTGTTGGGCTTCGTGGTGAGTCGCCGGAAGAATCCCGCCAATAACGTGCTCGACACCCTACTCATGAGCCCCTACATCCTGCCGGGAACGGTGCTCGGGATCGGATTCATTACGACGTTTAACAATCCCCCGATCGTACTGTACGGCACTGCGACCATTATTATCCTGGCCTACTTCATCCGTCGCCTGCCGTACTCAGTCCGTTCAGCGGTTTCCATTCTGCAACAAATCGACCCCGCCCTCGAGGAAGCGGGCGTAAGTTTGGGCGCTCCCCCGGCCCGGGCGTTTCGCAAGATCGCGCTGCCGTTGATGCTACCGGGTATCATTTCCGGTGCGATTTTGAGCTGGATCACGGCGATTAACGAGCTCTCCGCCTCGATCCTCCTCTACGTGGGTGGCACGATTACGATGCCGATCCGAATATATCAATCGGTAATGGACGGGTACTTCGGACCAGGATCAGCGATGGCATCGATTCTACTGGTAGCAACCGGATTGGCACTGTTGGCGCTCAATCTCTTCGGAGACAGTCGACGGAACATCGTGTAGGAGGGAAGGGTTCCCGTGAAGCACGAAGTATTTCCCAGCACCGTGGAAGTTGAAGCCAGAGCCGCCGAGCTCATCGCGGCGGTTATTCAACAACGAGCGGCGGACCAGCAGCCCTGCCATATCGGGGTCTCCGCCGACCCCGCGTGGCATGGAGTCTGGCATGAGCTCATCCGACTTCATTCTGAAGAAGGGCTTTCGTTTCGACATGTCGTCGTGCACGGTCTCGCGGAGTATTACCCTATCCGCGAGACGGTCGTGCAGAGCCGGACCCGCCACATCAGGGAGGGCCTCACGGCGCACCTGGATATTCCCGCTGATCAGGTCCATCTGCTGGACGGTACCATTCCTGCCGATGCACTCAATGAGTACTGCCGGCAGTATGAACAGGCGATACGGGATGTGGGTAATCTGGATATTGCGTTGCCGGCGGTCTCCCCCGCCGGTCATATTGAGTTTAACGGCGCCGGATCCGGACGGAACAGTCGTACCCGTCAGGTGAATATAGAGCGGAACCATCGGATCTCTCTGGCAGCTGACTTCTTTGGGGTGGACAACGTGCCGTATCTGGCACTCACTGTGGGAATTGCGGTCGTAATGGACGCGCGCACCGTTATCAACGTTCAGTTGGGCGATAACCGCGCGGGTATCGTGGCGCGCATGGTGGAGGGAGATCGAGACGCTGCTGCCCCCGCCACCTACCTCCAGGACCACCGCAACGCTACGATTATCGCCGATCAGTCCGCCGCCGGTCGACTGATCCGCTTCCACACGCCGTGGCTGGTGCACCCGGTTGATTGGACCGACACGATGACCCGCCGCGCGGTAAAGATGCTGGCACGTTCTACCGGCAAGGCGATTCTTAAGCTAACGGATGAGGATTACAACGAAGGGGGACTTCAGGACTTGCTATCCTCCGGCGGGAGCGCCTACGACACCAACATTCGCGTGTTCCGGCAATTTCAGTCCACGATCACCGGGTGGCCCGGGGGAAAGCCTGAGGATCCTGAGGGAATCTATCCTAAGCGGATACTCGTCTTCTCGCCGCATCCTGACGACGACGTCATATCGATGGGTGGCACTCTCATCAGGTTGGCAGACCACGGGCATGAGGTCCATATCGCGTATCAGACCTCCGGAAATATTGCGGTGTTTGATGAGGATGCGATCCGATACACGGATTTTGTCCGCGACTTCTGCGAGCACTTTCACGTCGACAGTGACCAGGTACGAGAGATCGATTCCCATGTGGAGCGGTTCCTTCGCCACAAACAGCCAACCGAGATTGATAGCCAACCGGTGCTCGACATCAAGGGCATGATTCGCCGCAACGAAGCTCGTGCCGCGGCCCGGTGTTGCGGAGTTCCCGACTCCCACCTACACTTTCAGGAGCTCCCGTTCTACCAGACCGGTACCATTCGCAAGCGCTCAATCGGTGAAGAAGATATTTCCCGCACTGAGGCGCTCCTCAACCAGGTGCAGCCCCATCAAATCTATGCTGCGGGGGATCTCTCCGATCCGCACGGAACTCACCGCACCTGTCTGAGTATCGTATTGCAGGCGGTGCAGCGGTGTTCCGGAGCAGACTGGTACCGGGACTGCACCGTATGGTTGTATCGGGGGGCGTGGCAGGAATGGCCGATCGACGAGATCGAGATGGCCGTACCGTTGAGTCCTCATGAAGTCGAGCGCAAACGGGTGGCAATTTTTAAACATGAATCCCAGAAAGACCGCGCACTGTTTCCGGGATCCGACAGTAGACAGTTCTGGCAACGGTCTGAAGATCGCACTCGGGAAACCGCCCGTCTGTATGACGCGGTGGGCCTGGCGGAATACGAAGCGATTGAAGGCTTCGTCCACTGGGACGGCAGTTCGGGACTCACGATTTAGCGACACACGAGGAGTACACTAAGAATGGACACAATAACGACGATCGCCTTTGACTTCGGCGGCGTCCTGGTCCGCCGGATCAGCGACGAGTTCATTTGCCACATGGCGTATGCCGCCGGTACAGACCCGGAACGATTTGTCCCGGCTCTCTGGCAGTTTCGAAACGATTATGATGCGGGAACGCTGGACGCGCAGACCTACTGGCGGGCGGTTATGGATACGGCTGGAAGCGACCCGTCGCGTTTACACGGCACGCACGAGGAAACGATCGATCTGCTCATGCATCTGGACGCCCTGGGTTGGGCGTCGGTTCATCCGGGAATGCTCCGCTGGATTTCCGCCCTCCGGCATGCCGGGTTTCGGCGGATGATTATTTCGAATATGGCCGCCGAGACCTACGACCTTATCATTCGCAATAGCGCGTTGTTGCACTACTTTGAGCGGGTGGTATTGTCCGGATGGGTCGGAATCAATAAACCTGATCGCCGCATTTTTGAGGCGGCCGCCGCGGACATGCAGGTAGACCCGGCGGAAATGCTGTTCATTGACGACCTATCCCACAATGTAGAAGGGGCCCGGGCGGCGGGCTTGCACGCGGTGCACTTTCGCGATCCGGAGTCGTTTGCCGAGGAGCTGCGGGAACGGTATCCTCAGATTCCCGGCGTCGGCCTTATCTGCTCACAGCACACCATGACGCCCGGAAATGCCCCATGGCACGCTCTGGAAAACCAGTGATCGAGTTTACGCGGTTCATGGAAGAGACACTCCGAGACGTATCGGAGGTGGCGCTTGAGTATCATCGCTCGATAACATCTGGTGACCGGTCCGGTCCAGAGATTCAAATTAAGGACGGGGATCCAAACCAAGTGCTCACCGCCGCGGACGTAGCGGTGGGAGGAGAGATTCAGCGGCGCATTCTGGCCCAGTTTCCCGGGCATGCGCTACTTGACGAAGAACAGGGATATCGCGGCCCTGCCGGAGGGGGAGAGCCGGAGTACACCTGGGTAGTAGATCCCATCGACGGCACCAGTAACTTTGCCGCCGGGACACCCCTCTTCGGCATTATGGTTGGGCTGCTCAGGGGTACCACGCCGGTCGCAGGCGGGGTTGCCTTGCCCGCCTTAGACGAGATCTATCTCGCCGAACGGGGCGCAGGCGCCCGGTGCAACGGCAGTTCGATCTCAGTAACCGACGAGACCGATTTACTGGCCACATTAGTGGCGTACGGAATTGACAGTCATCGGGAAGCCCCCGACAACACCCGGGATGAAATGCAACTACTGGGGGAGATCGTGCTCAATGTCCGGAACTTACGCAGCGCCAATAGTGCCTTTGACCAGATGATGGTTGCCCGCGGCGCCTACGGGGCCTGCCTCAATCGATCAAGCCGCATCTGGGACAACGTGGCCCCGGCGATAATCATCCAAGAAGCCGGGGGTCGCTACACCGATTTTTTCGGTCAACCGATGGACTTCACAATCAGTGACGATGCTATCAATCGCACCTACACCTGGTGCACCGCCAATCCCACCCTTCATGATTCCATCCAGGAGATTATTCACCGACGGTAATAGCCGGCCGGACCACCGCCGGACTCAGCTCGGCCCCGCGGCGCTCCAGCCGGTAGCCTCAACGAAATCGGTCCACGCATCGCGGTAGAAGCGGTGCCCTCCGGGGCCAACGTGGTGGCGCAGACAGCCCGGGGCGCCGGCGGAATCGTAGATGTGCTGGATGTGCTCCGCCGCGGCTCGCGTCGCTTCAATCGGGAATATGGGGTCCTGTTCCCCTGAGACCAGCACGAGCGGCCGTGGCGCGATGAGCCCAGCGATATCGGGCATATCGAAGTGCACATACGCACCGGGGAGATAATTGTCGGAACAGTGGTCGATCGCTCCGATCGACTCGGCGTACGGCGCAACGCTACACCCCGGCATGACCGCCGCGATCCGATCATCCAAGGCGGCGGCATAGTAACTCGCCGTGCCACCACCACTGTTTCCCATGATCCCGACTCTTCCGGGGTCCACCTGCGGCAGTGGTTCAATCAGGCTCACGGCACACTTCACGTCATGTACCCGCTCACCAAGCAGCGTTCGTCCCAAGAGGAGCGCCACCATACTCAGATGTCGACACCGTTCGTCGGTGTGAGGGTTTTCCGGGTTGAAGTGCTTTCGGTCAGCGAGAGACCGGCCGTCCTCCCGCTCACCGAACGCCCGCTGTTCCAGGACAAACGCGTTGTAGCCGTGAGCCACCGCCTGCAGCGCATAGTCGTGATCTTCCGCCAGCGCGCTGGGATCCTCCGGGAAGATCGTGCGTCCAAGAGAGATGTGTCCCCCCGAACTATGTCCCTGGAGACAGATCATCGTCGGCCGGGGGGACGGAACCGCGGCACGATCCGGCGGCGTTACCAGCCACCCCACCGCGCGCAGCTCCAACTCAACCGAGAACTCCACCCGCTGGATCGTTGCGTGCTCTGAGCGCTCCGCAGGAAACCAGGTAGGCTCCAATGCCACCGGCACCGGCAGTGTTCCGATCACCGAGCTCAACGCGCCGGCAAGCTCCCGGCGCCAGGCCTCCAGATCCGCCGCCGGATCGAACGTGAGCCGCGGTCGGATATCCGCAAACAGCGCCCGGTGGGCGCGATTCGGTGACAGCGGTGTTTCGCGGGGTTGATCATTCATGGGATCCATAGATGGCTCGCATATCCGGCAACTCGGTACACCAGTAGTGCACCCAAATGTACGCGTGTTGAAATGCTGCCGATATGAGCGCTGCCGGCGATGCGGCGAGAACTCCGGGAATCCAGAGCACCAACAATCCCAGTGTGTACATGCCGTTGCGGGTATAGCGAAACACTCCTCGATGTTCCATCGGCCAATCGGGGGCCGCCGGATCGAAATGGTCCGCCCCGGATGCTCGAACCATGCCGAAGTAGCGAACCACGGAATAGAAAAGCCAGACCGCGGGAAGCGCTAACCCGATCGTCACCATGCCGCGGACACTCCAGGAAATCGAGATCTGCTCGCGATTTACAGCCGCTATCGCGACTACTGAGGCCATGCGCGCTGCAAAGAGCAGAAAAAAGACACCCCCATACACGCGGAAGAGAGCAGCTCGTGGGGGAACCACGCGTACGCGTCCGGTATTCGCGTCCCAAGGGGCTCGGGCGATCTGCATTCTCCACCAGACGGTGACCCACAGCTGATGGATCACGGCGATCGCAATGGAGGTCCACAACGCGCTCCACGGGCCGAATCCGGGTGCCCCCGAGACGACCGGGGCCGACCGTGCGCGAACCTCCGGAATCCCGCCGCTTACACCGACCAGTACCATGAGCGTCAGAAGCGCAAGCGCGTGCGTGCCTTGTCGAAACCATGGACGTAACTGAT
>JBMCMH010000142.1:0-6035 GCA_048614515.1 Alkalispirochaeta sp.
AATCCATTACTTCATCAATCCATCACTCCGGTATGTCCACCAGTTCGGCGGCGGTGTCGGCGTCGGTAATGAGAATGTGCGCCATTCCACTTCGCAAGGTGGCGGCAATTGCCGGGGCCTTTCCGGGTCCCCCGGCAGCCACGATCACGTTGGGAACGCGTCGCATGAGCTCTTCCGGGAGACATACGATTCGATCACTGAGAGGGTGTGCGATGACGGTACCGTCACGGCTCAAGAAAATGAAATTTGTCGCCGCCACCGCGCCGGCGTCCCGCAGCATTTTGAGTTCCTCGGTCGAGAATATTCCGCCGCGGTACATACTGGTCTCTTCCGTGAGGGAGCTGGCGCCCAATATTGCCAGGTCTATCCGCTGCCAGACATCGTGGACCTGTTCAAACGCGCTGTCTTGGAGAATGCGTTCTGCGGTCTCGGCGCTATCGAGGACCGCGGGGGCGTTTACCAAGTAGCTTTTGCCTCCCAGTCGCTCGGCGAAGGTCCGGGCGATACTGTTGGGGTACACCCCGGTCTCGATCGTTCCCATTGCCCCGATTACCGGCACCACGTCACAGCGAAGTGCCTCAGTTCCGGTCAGCTCTTCTCCCAGCGCCTTGAGCGTCTCACCCCAACTCACCCCAACGATCGCATTGCGCGGAGCGATCCGCGGAAACAGGTCCGCCAGCGCAGAGGCATACGCGCGGTAGGTGTTTTCCGGTCGCTCGAAGGCGGGCGTCACCACACACTCCTTGATCCCGAAGTCCTGCTCAATGCGAACCTCCAGATCCTGGTAGCTATCGGGGGCGTCGGCGATGGAGATCTGAACGATCCCCAACTCCTTGGCTCGGGCGAGTCCTCGGGAGACACTGGCCATGCTAATATTGAGCTTGTCAGCAATCCGTCGCTGATTCAGATCCTCGATATAGTATAGGCGAGCGATCTTTTGTAATTGTGCACGTTCTCGACTCATAAATCCGCCTCAGTATGCCTTGACCGACCCTTTAGTTGATAGTAACCTGGTATTGAAACAATTTCCATTGTTTGGAATATATTGCAATACTCCCCGTGGAAGATTGGCTAACTACGAGGATACTCATGCTGGAGGATTGTATGGCTGGAAAAAAATCGGGTAGCTCAAAGAATGCCGCGCGGCGCCCCTCGGACGAGCTGAGCGGCGAACAACTGAAAGACATGTACACGAAGATGAACCACATCCGCTCCTTTGAGGAGAAAGTGGCGTACTTTTTCTCACGGGGTATGGTGCACGGCACGACGCACCTGTACGTCGGCGAAGAGGGAACGGCCGTGGGTGCGCTGGCTCCCCTGTCCGACCAGGACCTCATAACCAGTACCCATCGGGGCCACGGGCACACGATCGCTAAGGGGATTGATCTCAACCGAATGATGGCCGAGCTCTTGGGCCGCACCAACGGCTACTGCAAGGGCAAAGGCGGCTCGATGCATATCGCCGACCTCACCCGCGGAAACTTGGGTGCCAACGGTATCGTCGGGGGGGGCATCCCGATTGCGGTGGGGGCGGCGCTGACGCTCAAGATGCGCAAACAGAACCAAGTGGTGGTCAGTTTTTTCGGCGACGGCGCGCTCAATGAAGGAAGTTTCCATGAGTCGCTCAACCTCGCTTCCGTCTGGGATCTCCCGGTGGTCTTTGTGTGTGAGGATAACCAGTACGGGATGTCCATGAGCCGACACAAGAGTATCAACATTGAAGACCTCTCCGACCGAGCCAAGGCGTACGGTATCCCCGGTAAGACGATTGACGGACAAAACGTGTTCGAAGTGTATGACGCCATGATGGAGGCGATCGACCACGCCAAGAAGACGGGACCAGTCTTGCTGGTGAGCGAGACGTACCGCTACATGGGGCACTCCAAGAGCGACGCCAACCGGTACCGTACCAAAGAAGAGATCAACGAGTGGAAACAGCGAGATCCCATCGCAATCCTTCGGGCCGAGATTCTCGCGCGAGACGCCGCGGATGAACAGGAACTCGACGCAATTGAGGCGCAGACTCGTGAGGATATTGAAGCTGCGGTCCGCTTTGCCGAAGAAGCCGGCGAGCCGGACATCGACGACATCATCAACGACGTGTACGCGTAACGTGCCCAGCCAAGGAGAAGAATAGATGAGTACGACTAGAGAAATAACCTACGCGGAAGCGATTCGCGAAGCGATGAGCGAGGAAATGCGCAAAAGTGACGACGTCTTTCTCATGGGGGAGGACGTCGGTGTGTACGGCGGGGCCTTCGGCGTATCCGTGGGTATGATCGACGAGTTTGGGGAGGATCGCGTGCGGGATACGCCCATCTCGGAGGCGGTGATTGTAGGGGCCGCCACCGGGGCGGCGGTGACCGGGATGCGGCCCATCGCGGAGATCCAATTCAGCGATTTCATCACGATCGGCATGGACCAGCTGGTAAACCAGGCGGCCAAAATTCGCTACATGTTTGGAGGTAAAGCGCAGGTGCCGATGGTGCTTCGCGCCCCCGCGGGAAGCGGCACGGGTGCCGCCGCGCAACACTCATCCAGCATGGAGGCGTGGTATACCCACGTGCCGGGTCTCAAGGTCGTGATTCCTTCGACACCCTACGACGCCAAGGGCCTCCTGAAAAGCGCGATCGCCGATAACAACCCGGTGGTATTCCTCGAGCAGAAGCTCCTGTACCGGGTAAAAGGGGCCGTTCCGGAGGAGGAGTACACTATTCCCCTCTCGAGTTCAGATGTCAAACGGGAAGGCTCCCACGTCACGGTGATCACCTGGGGTCGCATGGTCAATCGGTGTCTCGAAGTAGCGGAGGAATTGGCGAACGAGGGCATTGAGCTGGAAGTTGTCGACCCGCGGACCCTCATGCCCCTGGACGAAGCGCCGTTGGTAGCGAGCGCCAAAAAGACCGGCCGCGTGCTCATCGTACACGAGGCGGCGCAGACCGGGGGATACGGTGGGGAAATCGCCGCTCGCATCGCCGACAGTGACGCCTTCTACTATTTAGATGCCCCGATTAAGCGCCTGGGAGCGCTGGATGTTCCCGTGCCGTATAACCCTGTGCTGGAGGCCAATGTGGTCCCCACCGCTGAGAAGATCACCGCCGCCGTGCGCGATCTCCTGCAATAATCGGAGGAGGAATCGATGGCGACATCTATCATCATGCCCAAGGCCGGAATGGCAATGGAAACCGGCACGATCATCGAATGGAACGTATCCGTCGGCGACCGAATCGAGGTCGGGGATGAAATCCTGGAAATAGAAACGGACAAAGTGGCGATGCCGGTGGAGGCGGAGACCTCCGGGTACCTGCTGGCAACGTTGGCCAAGCCCGGTGACGTGGTGCCGGTCACCGAAACGATCGGTTGGATCGGTGAAAAAGGAGAAGCGGTACCGGAGTCTGAGACGAGTACCGCCG
This sequence comes from Alkalispirochaeta sp., assembly GCA_048614515.1. Classification (GTDB taxonomy): domain Bacteria; phylum Spirochaetota; class Spirochaetia; order DSM-27196; family Alkalispirochaetaceae; genus Alkalispirochaeta. The sequence goes on from JBMCMH010000142.1 coordinate 3,414, forward strand.
CATCCGGAACACCTCAGGACTCCGGTGAGGGACAACAGGCCGCGGCGGATCAGCATGCCACCGGGGAAGCCACCGGGGAACCCGACCTCACCCCCCGTACCACCACCTCTCCGGAGGCCGCCGGCACGCGGCCGGACCGGGTAGGCGAGCGTGTAAAGGCCACTCCCGCCGCCCGGCGCCGCGCCGCGGAGCTGGGTTTGGATCTGACGGAGATGACCGCAACCGGTCCTGCCGGTGATGTTCGCGTACGTGATGTGGAAGCCGTCGGAGGCAGCGCATCCGGCGGGGGTGCCGCCGCTCGTGGAGATCGGGACGATGCCGCTTCCGGCGCGGTTACTCCGCTTGCACGACAGGAGGCGCGTCGTGCCGGCGTCTCCCTGGACGGCGTCCAGGGCACCGGTCCGGGTGGACGGATTCAGCGTCGGGACGTGGTAGAACAGGCAGGCGCCGCTCACGCGTCGGCTATCGGAGGAGGGGTAGAGCCCAGCTCCACCCCGGCGCCGGAGCTCCCCGGCGACACCCGGAGTCCCCTCACCGGCATGCGCAAGGTGATCGCCCAACGCATGTCCGAGAGCCACCGTACGATGCCGCCGGTCACGCTCAATAGTGTGGCACGGGTGGATGCACTGGTCGATCTTCGCCGGCAGCTAAACGACGGCGCCGAATCCGCCGGTCGGGTCAAATTCTCGCTGAATGATCTCCTCCTGGCAGCCACCGCCAAAGCCGTGCGTCGTTGCCCATGGGTAAATGTCAGCATGGGAGACGGCGAAATCGTCCAGCACCAGGAGGTCAACGTCGGCATGGCAGTGGCCCTGGAGCAGGGACTGGTAGTTCCGGTCATTCACGGTGCCGACCGTCTCTCGTTGTCGGAGATATCCCAAACTGCCCGCGACCTCGGCCGGCGCGCCCGCGATCGCAAGCTCGAGATTTCCGACCTGGAAGAAGGCACGTTTACCGTAACCAATCTGGGAATGTATGGTATTACCACGTTCACGCCCATTATCAATCCGCCGCAGGCCGCGATTCTTGGTGTCGGTATGATCCGCTCCGAGGTGGAGTTGGCCGAAGATGGTGGTGTCCGGCAGCGCTCGGTGATCGATCTCAGTCTCACCGCCGATCACCGCTTGATCGACGGCGCTCAGGGCGCACTCTTCGTTAAGGAGTTGGTGGCGCTCCTGGAGCACCCCGCCCAGATTCTGGTGTAGGAGGTGGCTACGCTCTTGGAGCACCCCGCCCAGATTCCGGTGGGGTGCTTCCGCCGCCGATCACCTCCGGAGCAACAGCGCCTTCAATCCCGGGCAGTGGCGCCGATGCTGGGGTTGTCAGGTCGTGGACCCACGCGTCCGACTTCACCCGGCGCCATCCCACCACCAGCCGGCTCAGCTCCTCAAAGTTGAGCGCGAGGTATACCACCGGCGCCGGCAATCCGAACACCAGACCCGTGAGCATCGCCGCCGGAACACCAATGCCCCACAAAGGAACGATATCAATCGCTAAGGCGTAGCGAGTGTCTCCGCCGCCGCGCAGAATTCCCACGATCACGTGCAGATTAACCGTTTTCACTACCATCACCACGGAAAACAGTCTGAGAAACTGCCGTACCAACGTGTGGACCTCTGGGGAGATCTCAAACAGAAAGGGCACCAGTGGCGCCACCACAAAAAATCCCAACACGCCCACCACCGCCGAGACGTACGGCACCAGCCCCATAATTGCGTTTCCCATGCGGTGCGCCTCGCGCTCCCGGCCGGCGCCGATTTCGTTGCCGATCACCACCGCCGTGGCATGGGCCGTGCTGATAAACACCACCAGGAGCAGCCTCCCTACGGTGTCACTGATATTGTACGCCGCCAAATAACTCGTTCCCATTCGGCCGAAGACCACCGTATACATCGTGAAGCCGGTGGACCACAGTATCTCGTTCAGCACCACCGGGCCGGCACGACCGAGGAACCGTGTTACAAAATCCCGAGACCAGTCCACCAGCTCCGCGAAGGACGCCGCCACCGGGCCCCGTCTGCGGTACACCACACCGAGGATAATCGTCATCTCCAGAAACCGCGCAATTGCCGTGGAGAGCGCCGCTCCCGCTACCCCCATCGCCGGAAGTCCCAGTTTCCCGAAGATCAGTACATAGTTGCCGAGGATGTTGAGCGTAATCGACACTGCGGATACGTACATCGGGAGCCGCGTATCTCCCACGCTTCGCAACGCGTGGGTGTACGCCAGGCTCACCGCGGTGAACACGTAGCTCGCCGCCACCACCCGCAGGTAGGAGACCCCCTCATCGATCACCAGGTGATCGGTGGTGAACACCGACAAGATGAGCGCCGGCATCCCCACCGCCGCCACCGTAAACACCAGCCCTCCGGCCACCGCCAGCAGCAACGAGAGTCCCAGCGAGCGGCGAATGCCGGCGATATCCCCGCGTCCCCAGAACTGGGAGGCAAACACAGCACCGCCGGTGCCCACGCCCAGTTGGAACAACAACAGCAGGAAAAACACCTGATTCCCCAGAGCGATCGCACCGATTTGGACTTCCCCCAATTGACCCACCATAAAGGTGTCCGCCAGGTTGAGTGAGGTCATCATCAGCGTCTGCAGCGCGATGGGAAGCGCCAT
>JBMCMH010000143.1:0-6003 GCA_048614515.1 Alkalispirochaeta sp.
CCCGCTCGATTCGCCAGCATAAATCACATCATAGTAAAGGGGCTCCGGCACGGTGATTCCACTTTCGTCTCCGGGTTGCACCGATACCGTCGTGGTTACCATCTCTCCCGCTACTGGCTCATCCTGCGTCGCCCCATCATCAATTGATTCAATTCCATACTCGTCAAGCATGAACTGGGCGTAGTCCTCGAACGTAGCGTCCAGCGTGAGATTGACGGTCTGCGTCTCGCCGCCGGTGACTGTGGCGGTTGTAAATCCCACATTGAAATCGGGAGTGCTTTCCGTCGAGGTATCAAATCGGCCGGCATACACCGTGACCAAATAGCTTTCGCCGGCGCGGAGACCTGAGAAGTCACTGGAACTCCCCGTGGAATCGCCGAGATTGACAAAAGCTGCCTGGAGTTGGACGTCCGGCACGGACACGGTGATGTCAAACGACTCGAAATCGCCGCTCTCAGTAGTTGTGGCATCCTGAAACGCTTCCTGGAGTTCCCGATTCGCTTCGGTAATAGCACTCTCCGCCGTTTCCGGGTCACCTCTGAGGAGGCTCTCCGAGGCGATCTGTGCGAAGAAGAACGTATCCGGGTCGTCTTCCGCCGACGCTGTTACTTCTGAGCCAGAGAGAGTTTCGCCGCTCAGGGAGATGTTGATCCCCCCCTCGTCCTCCGGCGGGGTCCAGTAGCATCCCGCCAGGGCGGCTACGAGGAGTAGTGCGGTTCCAATGACTGCGGCGCGGCCGATGCGGCGTCGTGCTTCTGATCTGATCTGCATCTTTACCTTCCTGTATCAAATTCCCAGTTGATGGTGAGTCCGCCGGTGGACGAGCCGCTGGGAGCGGAGGACTCGTCGTCGCCTTCATCGTCCGTGGATACCGTGACCCGCGTGCCCGACTCCGACTGTTCCGCGGGAGTAGCGGGGGGCTCGTCATCGGAGGTGGAGCTGGACTCGCCGCCGCCCACCGATACGGTTTCGTTGTAGCGGTTGGAGAGGGACACGATGCCCTCGGAGACTTCCAGGTTGGCGCCGTCAAAGCTGAAATCGGTGCCGCGGACGGCGGCTACCGCGATGGGACTGGAGACGCGGAACTCAGAGTCTCGGTTCTCGGAGGAACGCACTTCCGCGTTGACGCGCCCCACCTGCAGGTGGAGGTCGGTGCGGTCGGTCTCCGCTTCTTCCAGGAGCTCATCGATGCGCATCCGCGTGAGGGGTTCCACTTCCAGGCGGCTGTCGCCGATGGTGATCTCGGCGGAGGCCTTGAAGCTGGTGGAAATGGTGGCGCCGGTGGGGACGCTCTGGCCCGTCTCGGCGGCGGTCCACTCCTCGCCGTCACTCAGGCGCACCTCTACTTTGCCGTCGATCTCGGAGATGACGGCCTCCAGCGCCGCTACCCCGAGCAACGGAACGGTCATGAGCACCGCGGCGATAATCGCGCGGTGCAGCGTTGTGTGTGTATTTGTCTGTACCATAGGTTCCATCCTCATTGTGCTTAGAACGATGCCGACACCTGCAGACGCAGGAGATACTCGGGGTCCCGCTCATCGGAAAACGCGCCCGAGGAGCCTGAGGCGGGGAAGAATGCGCCGCCGTCCATCGACACGCCGAGATCACTGGTGGCGCGCCACCCGACCTGCGCCACCGCTTCCGTTCCCAGGAGGGCACCGCTGCTGGTCTGGGAGGCGCCAAAGGCGTCAACCGGCTGGTCCGTGTCCACGCGGTACATCATGCGCCCGGTGAGGGAGGTTTGTATGTCCCGCAGCGTCCGCCGGGGGGCGCCGGCCAGGGGCCGCAGCCCGTAGGAGAGCTCGCCGTAGGCGATGTTCTGCCGGGGCAGTTCTGCTACCGTGCCCACCGTTTGCTCGGAAATACCGGTGAACCGGTCCGTGTCGCCACCGAAGCCGCTTGCCACCACGCCGCGCAGCGCCAGGCGGGAAGAGTTCCAGTCACGGCGGAAGTAGCGCAGCTGGGCATTACTGAGTATACCCAGCGAGTCGCCGCCGTCGAAGTCGGCGTAGGATACGGTGGCTCCCACAGTGTGGAACAGTCCCGGAATGATGGGGCCGTCCACGGCGGCCCCGCCGTAGTAGGAGTCGATCGTGACTTCATCGTTTTCCGCATCCCGCAGGTCCCACTGGCCAATTCCGTAGAGTCGGACGGTTTGCCGGAGGGCCACCTCAGGAACCGACAGTTCGCCGAAGGCCATGACCCTCTGTGGTCCGAAGAGCTCGTCGTCATCGGCTGCATCAGCGATGTCCGCGGGACTCACCCGGATGTTGGAGACGGGGTTGAGAATCAGACCGGAGTAGCCGGCGCCGACGCGCACGCGCACGCCGGAGGTGGATACCGAGGCGTTGACGCCGTCCAGGGTGTCGTTAAAGAGCCCGGGATCCGGGGCGGCCAGGCGAAAGCGTCCCGCCCGCAGGCGAAGGACCGATGCCGGGCCGAGGATCTGGGGCACTCGAACGTCGGTGTACATGCGTTCCAGGTCGAACAGATACGGCCGATCGTCGGTCCAGGTGTAGCTGGGGCGGATTACCATTTCGATGGTGGAGTCGGTGCCGATCTCCGCGAAGCCGCGGCCGGTGATCGCCGCGGTAACGGACGAGGAGAGGTCGTTTTCTTCCAGGTGGTCGGCAAAGCGGCCGCTGCCGGTGCCGTTAATCGATCCGGACCAGGTGAGTTCCTGCGCCGGGACGGCACCGACGACGAGGGCCACGAAGACGGCGGCCAGGAGTGGCGCGGTGAGACGGGATTGGACCGAGCCGGTGATACGGCGGCCCGCCGTTGGGCGGATGTGTGTGTGGTGTCTCATCGGAGCCTCCCTTGCTCATCGAGGGTAAGCACGCGCCCGATGAGGCGCATCGCCCGTTCGCCGGAGATATCCATGCGGGGATAGGCGCGGCCCTGAATGACATCGCGAAAGGAGAGCTCCCGGGCGGCGTAGCGCGGTGAGGGCACCAGGGTGTACATCATGCCCCCGGTGATGCCGAAGGCGTCCATCGCAAGCAGCGAGTACTCCCCGAGGGTTACCGGCTCATCCACGCCGCGGCCGAGGGCGGCGGGGCCGGACTCAAACCGGTCGCGGGCGTCCGCTACGGATGCGCTCTCGTCGAGATCACCGCTGCCCACCAGCAGCAGATACGCGGCGTTGCCGTAGGTAATTTGGTCCTGTTCAAGGACTCCGTCGATAAACTCATTGGATTGAGCCGCGAGCGACGCAATCCCCCCCATCAACGCGAATACGAAGATGATTGTTACAGATTTAGGTTTTGAACGTCTCACAATACCTAGAACATAACACATTTCTGAGTGATTTACAGAGGCAAAATTCCAACGGGTATCGAAAATTTCGCCTCAAAGCGCGCCCGGTCGCATTACTCCGAGTAGAACTCTCCGTCAAAGTTAATGGTACCGTCGGTTACGGAATGCTCATCGGTGCCGTCGGTTTTCTTCGCTACAAACTCGAAGGTGCCTTTGATGTTGTCGTTGTCGGTGTCGTGAGATTCGATCACGAGCTCCCCGGCGGGATCCGGGTAGTGGGTGCCGGACGAACTCCCCTCGGTGACCAGTACGGCGGTAGGCGGATCATCAGACCCGCTTCCGAGGTCATAGGTCCCTACGGCGATATCTTCGGGAACGGTAATCCAGATGTCGAACTCTTCTTCGGGAGTGTTGCCCTCGATTCGCAGATTCCCCTGGGAGAAGACGACCGACGCCTCCGGTGCGGACCACGCTTCGCCGTCTATGGTGGCGGTGTAGGTCTCGTCGGTGTCAGGGTCATCATCGTCGCCGGAAGTGGGGTTGTCGCACCCGACCAAGAACAGGGCCAGGACAATTGCCACTGGAAAGATCGTCACCGTGCGCGTGCTTTTCATAAAAAATCCTCATTGGTACAAATTCGACCTGCGAAAGTCTTCCAATGACACTGAGGCTATCACATTGTTGAGCGATTTACAGAGGTACTCCGGGGTCGGTGGAAAGCGGATCAAAAAAGCCGCTTCACCATTGCTGAAGCGGCTCGGTTTAGGAGGATTCGCGGGGAAACTGGATAGTGAAGGTGGTTCCCGGGGGTGTGTCGCAGATCTCGAGAGTGCCCTCAATCTGTTCCGTGAGGGCCTGGATTAGGGTCATTCCGAGGGAGGAGTCCGTGCGGTGTGAGAAATCCGCCGGCAGGCCCACCCCGTCATCCTCAACGGTGAGTTGCACGGTTGACGAGGCCTCAGATCCTGCGGCAGCGGGTTCCAGACGAATGCGGATCGTTCCCGCCCGGTCCTCGGGAAATGCGTATTTAAAGGCGTTGGTCACCAGCTCGTTAATGATGAGGCCCACGGGGACGGCGCGGTCCATACCGATTTGAATATCCGGGATCTGCATGTCGATGGTGATCGACCGATCAGCGACGTAGGCCTTGGAGAGTTCGGCCAGGAGGTGTTCCACGAACAAATGGAAATCCAGGCTTTTTTGGGAGTCTGACCGGTAGAAAAACTGGTGAACCAGCGCCATAGACCGAATCCGGTCCAGCGAGTCCTGCAGTGCCGTTGCGACCCGCTTCCCGGGAATGCTGCCGAACTGCAGATTGAGCACGCTCATGATCAGGTTGAAATTGTTCTTAACGCGATGATGAACCTCGCGCAGGAGCATCGCTTTCTGTTCAACCGCGTGGGTGAGTTCATCCTGCAGCGCCTTGAGATGCGTAATGTCTCGGCCCGACTCGATGACGTTGATCACCTCGCCCTGCTCATCGAGAATGGGAAATGCCGAGACGGTGAACCACCGTTCAGGATTGTCGGCATTGGGGTACGGTACGATCGCTTCCTGAGCCGATCCGGATTGTATCGCCTCCCGTACCGGACAGACGGCGCACGGGACGCGGCGGCCGTAGATCGCATTGAAGCAAATGTTTCCGGTAACCGGTACTTGTGCGGAATACAACTCGCGGGCCATGCGGTTTGCCCGGACGATGTGATAATCGCGGTCCAGAACAAACAACACATCGCCGGTGTGATCAAAAATTGACTCCAGGAAGGAGTTGCTCAGCTGGAGCTCGCGGGTCTTTTGTTGAACCTGTTTCTCCAGGTGGGTTTGATAGCGCAAACTCTGGATCCGGACGGCGATCGTACTCGCCACGTTATGGACCGCCGCCTGAAACGGACGAAAGGCGACGGGCTCATCAAGCATGAGCGTCACCCGTCCATAGTGGCTATCTCCGGAGCGCAGCTCCACCTCATAGCTGCCGGCATTGTCGGGGAGGGCGCGCTGAGGGGGTGCCTCCGACGAACCCGCTTCGGCGACGGTAATGACGCACCGTTCAACCCCGGGAATACTTTGCAACGCCGCCGTGACAAACTCGATGAGCTTCCGCTCGTCGGTGTAAAAGCTGATAAACGTTCCCGTGGTGAGGAGATCATGCAATACGCCGGATGCGTCTCGTGAGAAATGGGCGATAACGGCTACTCCTGGAGAATGTAGTAGGGGTTCTTCACGAGTTGATCGTTCATCACCATGTATGGGTGAACCTGGAGCGCCTCAAAGATCGTTTCTCCGGAGAAGCGATTGGCATCGTACTGGCACATCGCCGTCACGGGGTGCGTCTTGACCACCGTGTTGATGGCCGCCTCATATTCCATCAGGCGCTCCGCTCCCGGTACGTCTCGCAGGGCCCAGCTCATTTCGCCGGTGACGCGGCAGGCGGCATATCCATGTTCCCGGGCGGTGGTCCACGTGTCCCGGAGGCGATCGCACATGCGGTCGGGATGAAACGTCCCGTCTGGGTAGTATGTATCCGCGGTACGAGTGAGATTGAGTGCCGTGGTGTCCACATCGAGGGCCCGCAGCCACGTCTCTACCTCACCGGTATCCGCGGTGTCGGCAAAGTACCCCACCTGCTCGCCATCTAGAAGCCCACTTTCCACGAAGCGCGACACGATCCGTCGCCGTTCCGTCTCATCACGGAATACCAGGCACATGTGGGTGCCGGGAGCAAACAACTCGTCGGAAAACCCCACA
>JBMCMH010000144.1:0-5986 GCA_048614515.1 Alkalispirochaeta sp.
AGCCCCGGTTCCGTGGCGCGAGAGCAGTTTCACACCGGCGGCGATCAGGCGCGGTGAGCTCGGGACTCTCCGTTCAGAACGCTTCGCCCATGTTGAGATAGGGGGAGACGCCGGATGGGGCGATTGCGACATCGATTCTCAGGTTGAGCCGCTGATCTTTATTGAGAGCCACCCGAAAACCAACGCCACCGGCGCCCTTCACTCCGTTCGGGGATAATCCCGCCACGCTCGTTCCAACTTGTCCTGCTGATCCGAATCCCACGATGGCAACACTCCTGCTCACAGGCATACGGTACTCCACCTGTGCAATAGCGGAGACGGTGTCCCGGTATCGTCCTTTCAATAAACCGCGCATGACGCCGTCGCCTCCGATGGAGGGACGGTACTGAAACGGTACCTCGCCCCAGGACCCACAAAGACGTCCCTGCAGTGCGAGGATGTGATCAGACCATACTGGGAGGTACCGGGCGTACTGGAGTCGGTACAGACCGAATGATTCGGAACTCCCGACCAAAGGACTGAACCCCCGGACGTCCGCGGTAGCGACGGATCCGTCTTCCGGCCAGAACACGCCACCGGTGGTATCCCGGATCAAGCCTAAGCCGGAACCGGAAAGGAACATGTCGCCGTGACTTCCGGTGAGGAGACCAGCGGCGAGTTCCCCGTCGCTCTCGGTATCGTTCACCGATACCGACTCCCACTGGAAAAGGGGCCCCAGGTACACATCCGGGGCGACGAGGAAGCTAAAGCGAGTCTCCCCGCCGAGCTGCATTTCGGTATAGGTTTCTTCAGAATCGGCGTTCGGACCGATGCCGAAGTAGACCCCCGGGGCATATACCGCGCCAAACGAGTTGTCCCACCTATATCGTTGGGCCGCGAGGTAATTGGTGGCGCTTACCGCGGCGACATAGGATCCACTTGTCGTCCAGATGCCGTTTACCGAAGCGACGTTGTTTCGGAGCCCCCGACGAGCATCCTCCGGTATGCCCACGTCAGGACCGTAGAAGAACATAGCTGCCAGACCAAACATACCGCCGGTGTCGGGAGAATAGGCGATGATCGGCACGGGCACCACGGCCCAGTGACGGTATTCCTCGTTTGGTTCCTGGGCGCTTGCGGTAGCGGCGACGAGTAACATGATTAGTGCCGCGGTCCGGAGGCACACAGATGGTTGGTATTGTTGGTGATGTGTGTTCAATGTCTGCTTCCTGTAGGGGATATAACACCCGCTCCCGGAAGAATTGTCACTGAGACGGCACAAAGCAATCTGCTTTTTCTGATAGCAATAAGGAACAGTTTCCGCCACGCCGGGTGTTGTATCTCACGAGAGGAAACCAGTGACCATGTTTCGAACAAAAACCAGAGGGGACCTGTGCGCGCACGTAATCGTGGCGCTTCAGGTCCTCGTCATTGTAATGGTGTCAGGTCTTGCTTCGTGCGCAGTGTCGGCGAATGCACAGACCGTGCATGGAGAGGAAGCGTCTCCGGAACGAACTTCTGTAGAGTCCGGCGGACAACTTGATCGGGTACAGCCGGTGCGCGTTTTCGAGGTATCTGCGGGGCGGTTTGTGCACTACGGAGCGTACCTCGGCAAGGCGGAAGGCGTGGCGGAGGTCGAACTGACAGCAGCCGGGGGCCGGGTTACCGAGATTCGAGCCAACGAAGGCGATCAGGTTCGAGCGGGCCAATCACTCGCCGCAATTGATGCTCAGGCCGCTGAGGTGAGATATCGCACCGCCGAAATGAACGAGCGACTTGCCGAGGAGAGCTATGCGCGAGAACAACGCTTCCTGGAACAGGGTAGCAGCTATCAGCTCAAGGTCGATCAGGCGCATCTGGCCTGGCTCCAGAGCCAGTCGGCTCTGCTGGACGCCCAGAAGCTTCGAGAAGCTGCATTCGCAATCACGCCGATTTCCGGCGTGGTACTCTCCCGAGAGATCGAGCTTCACCAGAAGGTCGACGTCGGCGATCTCACCTTCCGCGTCGGAGATCTGAGCCGGATCCGCATCAGCGTTGGAATACCGGAGGCAGACATCGCTCAGGCGGACCTGTGGAGCGGGATAACGCCCGACCAGCTGGTGGGATCCGGCCCGCACCAGGACGAGGTGGCGAACGGCAAGGGGGCTTCCTCTGCGACGCCTGCGCCTCCCGGCCTCACCGCAAGAGTCGTCTTCCCGGCGATGCCCGGCGCCGAATGGGACGCCGAAATCGAGCGCGTCTCCCTATCCCGGTCCGACCGCACCCTTACCTACGAGGTGAACGTGCTCGTCGACAATTCGGACTTCCGGATCCGATCCGGCCAGACCGCCCAGGTCCGGGTGCCGCTCAACCACCTCCCTAACGCGCTGGTGGTCCCCACCGCTGCCGTCTATACCCGCGGCCGGGACTCGATGGTTATGGTCGTCACTCACGGAACGATCGATGAGCGGGTGGTGCAACTCGGTCCGTCCGACAATACCTATACGGTGATCAAATCGGGCGTCGAGTCCGAAGATAGAGTTGTTCGAGAAGGTATGAACCGGCTGGTGGAAGGCGACGCCGTGGAGATCGTGGATGATGCGGAGGTGTCTGCGCTCAGCTACGCGCCGGCCATCCCTCAGAGACCACGTGCTACCGCAGTCGGCGACAACTCACCTACCAACTGAGCGTACGAGGAACACTATGATTCGACTCTTCATTCAGAAACATACGGCGATCTTTGCGCTCACACTACTAATAGTAGTTCTCGGGGCGATGGCGTACGCGACACTGCCCCGGGAGTCCAACCCGGAGATCAAACAACCGTACATCTTTATCACCACCACCTACATGGGAGTTTCCGCGGGGGACATCGAAACGTTAGTCACCCGCGAGATCGAAAACGAACTTGACGGCATGGATGGCCTGGTCGAACTGACCAGCGAGAGCCGGCAGAACATGTCGTTCGTGTTTGCGGAGTTCTCCAGTGACGTTTCGGTGGAGCAGGCGCTCCGACGCACGAAAGACCGGGTAGACATAGCTCGAACGAGTCTGCCCGATGACGCCGACGAGCCGGTGGTGCGGGAGTTCTCCGTTTCCGACTGGCCGGTCTTCACAGTTATCCTGTCGCATCCCGACGGCGTCGCACGGATAGACGACGTGGCCCAGGTTGTTCAGGACGAGCTGAAGCGGCTGAACGGTGTGCTCGAGGTTACCGTGTTGGGCCGCCTCGAACGGGAAGTTGCGGTGGACCTGGATCCATATCGAATGGCGCAGTACGGACTGTCGGTAGATGACGTCAGCGGAGCGGTTCAACGGGAGCACATCACCATCCCGGGTGGGATACTTGAAGGACCCAACCGTAACTACAATCTCGCCGTATCCGGCGAGATTGAGGACTCCGACGATTTTGCCCGAATAGTGATCAATTCGCCCGGCGGGGCACGGATTCCGCTTTCGGAGATCGCCGATGTGGAATTCCGGGAGGCAACAGGCCAGACGATGAGCCGACTCAACGGCCGGCCCGCAATCTCCATCGGGGTGAAACGACGCATCGGGGCAAACATTATGGAGCTTTCGCAGTCGATCCGCACTCGTCTGGACGAGTTAGAGGGCGAGCTGCCCTCCGGCACTGAGGTGTTCATATCCTACGATGAATCACAGTACATCGAGGATTCGTTGTTCGATCTGGAAAACAATATGGCCACCGGATTTGTGCTCGTGCTTCTAGTCACCATCTTCTTCCTGGGTGGCCGGAACGCACTTTTCGTATCGATGGCGATCCCCCTTTCAATGTTGCTGTCGTTCTTTGTCCTGCAACTGATGGGAGTGACGCTCAACATGATCGTACTGTTTAGCCTGATCCTCGCTCTGGGAATGCTCGTTGACAACGGAATCGTCATCGTGGAGAACATCTTCCGCCATCGGGCCATGGGAAAGGATCGAGTCGACGGTGCCGTGGACGGAACCAAGGAAGTTGTTGGACCGATCGCGACCAGCACACTCACCACGTTGCTCGCGTTCCTGCCCATTCTGTTCATGCCAGGCATCATGGGCGACTTCATGTCCTATGTGCCGCTCACGGTCATCGTGGTACTGTCCAGTTCGCTATTTGTGGCGCTCGTGATCAATCCGGTCTTCTGTGCGCGGTTCCTCAACGTCACCGACACCCAGCGGAAGAAAATGGAGTCCGGCGGCGGGGGATTCAGTAACGTACAAGACTGGTACACATGGGTGTTGAAGGGCGCCACCCGCCGGGCCGGTTGGACGGTGGCAGGCGTAGCGACTATCGTGGTGGCCGGGTTTGTGGCGTTTGCGATGTTCGGCGCCGACTCGGAGTTCTTCCCTTCGGTCGACCCGGAACGCGCCCGCATTACCATCGAGGCACCTCAGGGCACCCCCGTTTCCTCAACCGATCGAATCGTCCGGGAGGTGGAATCGATTATTCCCACCGTGCCGAGCTCCTTGCACAGCTACGAGGCTACGGCCGGGCGCGGCGGCGGCGGGACCGCCGGTCACATGGGCACGGTGGACGTCACCTTCGCACCCTACGCCGAGCGGCAGATCCCGGGGGCCCAGGCGGCACGCAACATTAAGGCGGCGCTCCAGTCAATCACCGGGGCTGCCGTGACCGTTGAAGAAGGCGACTCTGGTCCACCCACCGGAAGCGATGTGTCTTTGGAGGTGCGGGGCCGGAACTACGAGGTCATGGGTGAGATTACGACGCAGCTCATGGACGTGTTGGAGCCCTATGCTCATCTGTTCAAGCAGATGGACAATGACTTCGAGTCCAGCCAGCCCGAGCTCAATATCCGGATCGACCGCGAGCGGGCGGCCCAATACGGACTGTCGACGGCACAGATCGCGTCCACCGTGCGTACGGCGATCAACGGCACCACGATTGGCAGTTTCCGTTCTACGGGAGAGGAATACGACATTGTCATGCGGTACCAACCCGGCGCCCGCGATTCACTCCAAACCCTGCGGAACGTGCAGGTAGTTACCTCCGATGGTCGGCGTGTCACCCTAAGCGCTGTCGCGGACATCGAACCTCAGAGTTCCGTGAGCGTCATTAAACGGCGAAATTTGAACCGCGCGGTAAACGTATTCGCCGACTTCGAACCGGAAGTGAAGAATCGGGCTGTCATCCTCGGGGAGATCAACGCCGCCGTAGACCGGGTAACAGAAACACTCCCGCCGGGGTACGAAATCGGCGCCGGCGCCGGCTTCGACGTCCGCGATGAGTCCACCACGTTTCTGGTACAGGCGTTTCTGGTGGCCGTCTTCCTGATATTTGTAGTTCTGATCGCCCAGTTCAACTCGCTCGTGGATCCGTTCATCATCATCGCTGCGGTCGTGCTCTCGCTCGGTGGCGTGGTCTGGGGGTTTACGTTAAGCGGCATGAGCTTTGTCATCATCATGTCCGGGATTGGAAGCATTGCATTGGCAGGTGTTGCCGTAAACAACTGCATCGTGCTGGTCGACTACACTCACCGGCTGATCGCCGACGGAGTGCCGTGGCAGGAAGCGGTGGTTGAAGCGGGTCGCACCAGGCTTCGGCCGGTGCTTCTCACCGCACTCACCACTGTTCTGGCGCTCGTACCAATGGCGCTGGGCGTAAGCTTTGACATTCATACGTTCCGAGTAGTCACCGGCTCCGAATCCGCGGAGTTCTGGAAAGCGTTCGCCTGGACGATGCTCTACGGACTGACCTTTGCGACGATCAGTACGCTGGTCGTAGTTCCGGCGATGTTGACGATCAAGTATCGTTTCCTGGATTACAAGGGGGTGTATAAAGAATCCTGTTACAAAAAGCAGCAGAACTTCTGAGCCAGTAGTGAGTTATGAGGCCGAAGGACGGTGGACACACAATCCTACCATCGCCGGCCAATTTCTCTGCTCCTCAGGAGGTCTGTCATGCCCGTTCCCACCCGCTGTCCGAATCCGGAGTGCCCGGCTCACATCGATCCGGCCCCCGGCTGGTTCCGCCCCTTCGGATTCTATCCGACGAAGGCCCACGGTGCCGTCC
>JBMCMH010000145.1:0-5910 GCA_048614515.1 Alkalispirochaeta sp.
CTGCGAGGGCTGCTTCGCCGCGGCCTCGACGGATCGGGGTTCGATCTTTCCCCGGAGATGATAGAACGAGCAGCGCGATTGGACCCGGATCACGCCGACCGTTATTACGTTGCTGACATGCATGACACCGCCAATGCACCTGGTGGCCCCTTCCATCTGGTTTTCTCGCTGGGAAACACGATTTCGCATCTGTCCTCGCTGGAGGAGATAGGGCACTGGATTCGCGCCGTCGCCTCGGTACTGACAAATGGAGGGCGTATCGCCCTTCAGTTCATGGATGTGTCGGATCTCTCCGTGGGAGAAACGATCGATCTGCCACAACTTACCAGTTGGTATGGAAACCAGACGGTAGCGCTGGATCGCCGCTATCTACGAGACAGCGCCACGACGATCCGGTTCGATGCGGTCCTTCGGGGCCCGGGGAATCGGACGGTTGGGCCGATTTCAAATACGCTGCAGGTAGTGACTGTGGACCGTCTGAAGGAGTGGATGATCTCCTTAGGCTTCAACGAGCTTTCAGTTATTCCAGACGGACGGGCCCGCACGGTACACGCGACCCTCCCGGGCAGACTACAATAGAGAGACGAGCGGATCTCGTACTGATCGGGGTTGGCGTATCTTATTGAGAATCGTTACTATTATTAACAACGAAGGAGTAAAAACCGCATGGAAACCTTAGATTTGCCTCCAGTGATGACCGTCTTCATCTACGCCATGATCACCGCCGTAGCCACAGGCCTTGGGGCGATTCCTTTTTTCGTTAAGAAGGACCTGTCCCGACGAGTCCTTGGATTGGCCGGCGCGTTTGCCGCAGGAATTATGGCGGCGGCCAGCTTCAACTTAATCTACGAAGGCGTAAACTACAGTCTGTGGCGCACAATCGCGGGAATTCTTATCGGAGTCTTTCTCATCTACCTCACCCAGACTCGCCTTGATCACGATGAGACGCTCTCTGTCGGTGCTCTCGAGGGGGCCGATGCCAAAAAAGCGCTTATGATTGTGGGAGTCATGACCCTCCATTCCTTCGCCGAGGGAGTTGGAGTGGGCGTATCCTTTGGGGGGGGAGAACAGTTCGGCGCGTTTATCTCCCTGGCGATTGCGGTTCACAATATACCGGAAGGGTTAGCGATATCGCTGGTGCTGGTCCCGCGAGGCGTCAAGGTCTGGAAAGCTGGTCTGTGGTCTATCTTCTCCAGTCTTCCGCAGCCGCTGGTTGCCGTTCCGGCGTTTCTCTTTGTGAAGGCGTTTCAACCGTTTCTGCCGGTGGGTCTGGGACTCGCCGCCGGCGCTATGATCTGGATGCTCACCTCAGAACTCATCCCCGATGCGCTGCAGGATGCGAAGAAGGAACATGTGGCCACGGTCGTCACCGTGGCTATTGCGGGAATGACCGCGTTTCAGGTTCTGGTGGGCTAAACGCATCTATGACCCCACCCCCGGAGCGGGGATGGGGTCGATTCGATGCCTCTCCACATCTGCGGTAGAGCTACCGCAGAGAGGAGGAACGGATGGACAGATTCTGAATACGTTCATCCTCCTCAGCGGGAGACTCTTCCGTCGTGACGGCATCATCGGGACTTCCGTGTCGGTCCAAAAGATACTCCGCCAACGCGTCCTGCTCCGTGCCGAGTGGTGCGAAGTCCGCCTTTCCTGGATCATCCCCCGTCTCGGCGTCATCAAGATCTACCCGATCCGGGTCAGACAGGGAGTCAAAGGGATAGCTATCTCCGCCATCCGCCAAGAATCCAAGGGTCACCAGGCGGAACGTGCGCGTTTCATCCCCTTGGATCTCGCCGTCGATCATCACCTCATCGGTCACCTCACCGGATTCGTCCACAATCACTACATCCCGGACCCGATCGGAGGAACGGGATGGATCGAAACTGAACCGCATGCCCGCAACTTGCGGGAACTGCCCGGGCGTTGCGCCTTCTTCCGTGGCTGAGACACCATGCTCCAGGATATCCCGCAGCTCAGCGGCGGTAACCGTGAGAAGGGTCAGGCTGTTATTGAATCGAAGGCTTCCCTCGATGTCAAACTGTGAGATTCCGCCCTCCGGTTTGTCCGCCGCCGGAATCGCAGGGGGAGGTCCAAACTCCGTCGTGGCATCTACGCTACCGGCCGGAACATACATCTCACCAATGGCGGCCCGAATTCCACCACCGTTCTTCAGTGAGATCACGGTATCTTCATCGTATTGCTGCGCGTACCACAGATTTGCGTCGGAGGTCACGTTCCCGAGATTTGTTTCTTCGGTTCGCACCTTACTGCGCCGCCCATCGAGATACACATCGCTGTACCCCAGTATATTTCCTTCTCGTCGCTGGAGGACTTCTCGCAATCCCTCAACGATCTCAGAAATGCGCTCGCTCGGTGCGGCTACCTCGTCGGGCATCGCGTCCTCATGTGTGGCGTACGCTCCGTTTATCTCGGAGTCCAATGTTTCCGGAATAATCACACCGTCTCTATCGAATCCAACCGTGAGACGACCAAGATAGCGGTAGTCGCCATCAACGTTAACCAGAAGCACCGGCTCTCCGGAGGCACTGGTGAGCTCCATCGGATACGTCTCCTGAGGTTCGTCATCAGGCCAGAGCGTATCGTTCTCGTCGGCGAAGATCGTATTGGAACCACCACCCACGATTATGTCCACCCCGTCCAGTAGACCGGCCAGTTCCTGTTCGATCGCAATCTGCTGCATGTGCGAGAGCAGTACGATTTTATCAACGCCCCGGACGGTGAGCGCGTCGACGGCCGGCTGGATTGCGGCAGCTAAATCCTCGACGGAGTCGCTGTCCGGCCGAATCACCAAATCACCGGTGGAGGTAATCGATTCCAGTTTGGGGGTGGTAGCTCCCACGAGCCCGATTACTTCGCCTCCAACCACGGTGACGGCGCTTGGCGCCAGTTTGCCGGCGATCGCGTCGGTCACCTGGCCTCCTCCAACCTGGTAGGGGGCGGTATCATCGTCCTCATCAAAGTCCACGTTGGCGGCAACAAAGGGAAACTGGGCCCCGGTATACTCGCCCGAATCGCCGGACTCCGGGACAACCGCGGAAATGAACCCTTCCGGCCCGGTATCCAGGTCGTGATTACCCAATGCTGAGGCGGCCACCGCCATTTCGTTCAGAAACACGATGTCGGCACGCCCCTCCCCGGCGATGCCGAGCGCGTCGTTCATGGCATCATCGCCGGATGCAAAAAATCGGGGCCCGGGAATATAGTTGTCGCCGGAGCTCACGACGAGCGTGTTGTGGGGATGCGCATATCGAAACTCGTTTACCAAACTGGAAAACGCCTCTACGTTGTCCAGCGCCTGCGGCTGCCCGTCTATGTCCGCAAAGTGGAGCAACTGCAACTCGTAGTCCAGTTGGGACTCCTGCACTCCGGTTGCCCAGACTGAAGTGGACAGAACCAACAATCCAATCAGTAGTGCGATAGGGTGTGATCGTGTTCTCATACTCACGTCTCCTTGTGTGTAAGGTCGTTCCAGACTGATATGGATCTGCTTACTTCATCCTCACAAATCCATTCAGCGCGTTTTCACCACTATTATACCACGGGTGGCCAGTGGGCAACGATGCGGAATCCGCCTGTAGAACTCCCCAGAACAAAAAAAACGGGCCGCCCCGTGAGGAGCAACCCGTTGAGCGCAGCATCCTGCGCGAACAGAACACGTACCGGTGCGTTAGGACCCGCCGTTACCGGACATCTCCTGCATGCGCTGCATGAGACTTTGATCCTGCTGAATCGCCTGGGCGATTTCGTTAAATCGCTGCACGTCGAGCCCCTCGTCTTCAACCGCCTCAACCATGGCGGCGTTGGACTCTTCCTGAATCGCCTGGATGTCCTCCATGAGTTCATCAAACTCTTCGTCCTCGGCGTCAGACGCTGCGTTGGCAGGTTCCGAACCGGACTGGCGGGCCTGGTACAACTCCTGAAAGCGTTCCTCTCCCATGTCGGAACCTTGTACCGACTCCTGGGACTCAGTGGCCATATCCTGCTGGACTTCTTGAACCTCTTCCAGCGCGGCCACGAAGCTCTCGAGCTCCTGATCGGAGACGTCGGTAGCCGGGGCGTCCTGAGATTGCATCTGGGCGAATACCGGCGCCGACACGAATGCCATTGCCACGAGCGCGACTACAAGCCGCGGCACGATTCCAAAACGGTATGTATGTTGGTTTCTATTTCTCATGATCCTAGGCCAACATGTATGTCTTTTTTGGTCAACACCCCGATTTCGTGGTCTGTCAAGTTCCCGTCAAGTTACTATTAAGACTTTACCAACACCGTGTTCAGCGCAGGTAGCGTGGTTGCTTCCCGCCGAAATACGACGAGCGCCCATATGTACATAACCACGGCAGCAGACCAGGTAATCGCAAAGATTCCCCACCAGATTCCCAGCAAGCCCCACCCCCAGACCTCTGCAAAGAGAAAGAATACCGCCATCGGTGCCGCGAGTTGTCGGTAGACTCCGATCCAAATCGCCGGCATGGGCCGCTTCATGCCTTGCAAAAACGCAACCGATCCAAACAGCATCACGTACGCGTAGTACACAAGCCCTTCAATGTAGAGATACGTACGACCAATAGCGATAACGGTGGGATCCTGGGTAAACTGTCGCATCAAGAAGCCCGCCAACGGTAACACAATTCCGAGCGTCACTGCCATCACCACGATTCCATACACCAAGGCCGTCCGAAACGTCTCACGAATTCGATCAAACGAACGGGCACCGAAATTGTTCCCGACCACGGTGAGAATCGCCGTGTTGAGACCCATTGCCGGCAGAAGCGCAATCTGCTCGATCCGGAGTGCGACGCCGTATGCCGCGAGGCCCTCCGTGCTGCCGTTTCGCGAAATGAAGAAATTGATCACGAACATTCCCAAGGCAACCGTCATCATATTGATACTTGCGGGGATACCTTGTACCGCGATCTCCCGGAAAAACCGTCGCCGAGGCACATAGTCCGCACGCCGCATTCCCGAGAGCGAACCATGATGTCGCGCGCGAGATATCATATAGATGAGACTTACGCCTTGTATCACCACCGTGGCCAACGCGATCCCGGCAGCGCCCATGCGTGGAATCCCCAAAGGGGCAAATCCAAAGAGAAACAGGGGATCGAGGCCAATGTTGAGCACCATCCCGATAAACAGCACGTTCCGAAAACTCCGCGTGTCTCCGCGAGCGTTGAGGCCGGCATTAATGATCTGATTGAGCAGGAAAAACCCCGTCCCCAGGAGGATCACCCGCATGTAGCTCAACGCCAAAACAAGCACCTCACCGTCCGCCCCCATGAAACGGTACGCCCCTTCCGCCACGAGCATTCCTACGGCGGTGAGCACCACCGACGCGATACCTCCAAAGGAGATCGCCTGCGCCTGGTACCGCACCGCCAACTCGTCGTCTCCGGCTCCCAGAGCGTTGGAGATGAGAGCGGTGGCACCGGTACCGATGCCGCTGCCGGCGGCGATAATCACGAAGAATAGCGGAAAGCTCAACGACAGCGCGGCGAGTCCCTCGGTCGCCAGGTACTGACCAAAGTAGGTATCTACGATGTTGTACATCGTGTTGAAGATCATCCCGATACTGGCGGGTGCCGCGATTCGACGGATCAGCAACGGGACTGGATCTTTAACGAGATCCAAGGGTTGGTACATGAGGCCTCCCGCAGAATCATGACCTAATCGCTCAGGAAGGTCCAGCGACGGCTTCTTGATTCGGGTCGCGCCGTCGAGAGTTTCGCAATCGCGTGATATTCCTGGTGGTATGTATGTATTCGGTCGTCGCGGTGTGGGCCCAGATCTCCGTAGACCGCCCCAGGGTACTGGTGGTTCCGTTAGCCAATCTCACCGGACGAGCGCAAAACGATCTTGTCGCAGATACCAGTACCAATACGATAGAAC
>JBMCMH010000146.1:0-5854 GCA_048614515.1 Alkalispirochaeta sp.
TGAGCGTGCCCTTGACACCTTATGCCACGGCAGGTATCTATACTCTGGGTATGAATTCAGTGGAAGGCAGTGCGTTTTTCGCTCCCGGCAGCGTGATCTGGGACCTTCACAGCACCAACAACCTTGACGCAATCCGAGAGACAATCTACAGGACCGACGTGTTTCACTCGATTCCTCAGCTTGATGTGGACGAGTTCGCGGAAACGGTGGTAGAGCGTGAACTGGAACAGTCCACCGGATTCGGACACGGAATCGCGATCGCTCACGGTCGGACCAGTCAAGTCCCTACTAGTGAAATCGCCCTGGGTGTATCCCGCCGGGGAATTGAATTTTATGCCTTTGACGGTCGCCCGGTACACCTTCTCTTCGTGGTAGCCAGCCATCCCGATCGCCAGATCGACTATTTGCGGATTTTGTCGTCGCTGGCAACGATGGCCCGCAACGAGTTGTTTCGGCGGGAGTTGTTGGCGTGTCTGTGTCAGGAAGAGGCCCAACAGAAGGTCTTTTCGGCATTTAGCGGTGTACTGCAGCGCGGCGTAGCGATGGACAGCTACCGCGCCAGTTAGTGCACTTTTTTTGTGCCCGGACGGCTACGCGGCAGCCCCTCCGCCGTGGTGACACCATCCCACACAATTGTCCGAAAAAGATCATCCACCGTCTCCGCTCGTCGAATCAGTCGCACCGATCCGTCCGGTCGCAGGAGCAGTTCCGCCGAGCGCGGCTTTCCGTTGTAATTGAACCCCATGGAATGCCCATGCGCACCCGTATCGTGGATAACCAGGATATCGCCGATCTCCACCTCCGGCAGCTTCCGATCGATAGCAAACTTATCGTTATTCTCACAGAGGGAGCCGGTGACGTCATAGGTGTGCGTTGCCGGCAGGTCTTCTTTACCGAGGGCAGTGATGTGATGGTAGGCCCCGTACATTCCCGGACGCATGAGGTGCGCCATGTTGCCGTCAAGGCCGACGTACTGCTTGTAAATGTCCTTTTTGTGGAGAACCCGCGTCACTAAATACCCGTAGGGGCCGGTCACGACCCGCCCGTTTTCCATAACGATCTGCAGGGGATCGAGCCCGGCGGGGCGAATGGTGGCATCGTATGCCTCCCGGATCCCCCGAGAAACATACTCATAATCAACCGCCGTCTGATCCGGCCGATAGGGGATTCCGATGCCCCCGCCGAGATTGACAAACTCAATGCGAATGCCGAGCTCTCGCTGGAGATCAACTACCAGATCAAACAGGATCTGCGCCGTTTCCACAAAGTAATCAGGGTTGAGCTCGTTGGAGGCAACCATGGTATGTAGTCCAAAGCGCGTGGCGCCGTGTTCCCGCGCCGCACGGTATCCTTCAAAGAGCTGCTCCCGGGTAAAGCCATACTTGGCCTCCTCCGGGTTACCGATAATCACGTTGCCTTTCTTCAGGGGCCCGGGATTGTACCGCATGCAAATGAGCTCCGGCATGCCCACATGCTCCGCCAGATAGTCTACGTGAGAGAGATCGTCGAGGTTGATAATCGCGCCCAACTCTTTCGCTTTGGCATACTCGTAGGCGGGCGTATCATTGGAGGTGAAGATGATTTCTTCACCCTGAACACCCAGCCGCTCCACCAACTCGAGCTCCGCGTAACTGGAGCAATCAAAGCCCATGCCCTCTTCCCGTACGATGGATAGGATGTGGGGATTCGGCAGCGCCTTTACCGCGTAGAAGTTCTTAAAGCCCGGCACCCACTCGAAGGCGTCCTGGAAGCGGCGGGCGTGATCCCGAATAGCGGCCTCATCGTATATGTGAAAGGGAGTAGGGTATTCCTGCGTAATCTCTTCTATCTGCTCGCGTGTAAACGGTACCTGTTTCATAGCCGGAAACATACGCAGGCGCTTTGGGTCGGGTCAACCGCGGAAGCCCCTATTCCCCCAACGAATCTAAGTAGGTATCACGATACCAGTTAAACAGCCCCTCCGTACGACCAGAAAACGCCGCCTCAATTCGATCATCCAGGAGACCGAACATCTTAAACGCCTTTACGGCCCCGATCCCGTACATCAGCACGAAATCCTCACCGGAAATCACCACGATGTTAGTGACCATGTTGCCGGAACGTACCACCGGCACGTTCCGGTAGGTGAGGGTATCTTCATTGGTGCCGGCAAAGAGGAAGGAGCTTCCCCGAGATTGGTACGTGTACCGACTGAGAATGGTGCCGAACGGCGGCAACCCCTGCAACACCCACACGTGATCCTCGGAGGGGATACTCGACACGGTGGGGTCCGGGATTCGGTTCCGCTCCTCCGGGTCATTTACCGCGTATGAATCATAAAAGAGCTCGTTCGTGGTGTCTTTACGGGAATTGTAGTATTCCAGGTACGACAGATCCGATATTCTTCGCAGGGAGTTAAAGAGCGTTACCAGCTCTTCTCTACCGATGTCTTCCCGCACCAACACGAGCTGCTCCGAGATCACGTTGGGTCGGACGGAATTGACCTGATCTTCAACCACCTCCGCCAACGGATGATCGGGAACATATGCGATCTGGCGATGGTTCTCGATATATTGCTCCACCGATCCGGTGTTGAGGAGCTCCCGGCGGTCCGCCCGGGATAACCCGCTCAGTAGGTCATCCAAGGACTGGGCGGAGACTGAGACGGCGGATAATACAAGGGTGATGATAATGGTCCCTACGAGAACGATACGGGTTCGCATATGTACGCAGAGTCTAGCCACAGTTGCGAGCACCTATCAAGTCAGCTACAGTAGGTTTCACACTGAGGAGAGTGCATGAGACGAAATACACTGAAGGTATCTCTCGCCGTGGGCGATTATCTCATCATGTTTGTAAGCCTGGTGCTGGTACTGTCCGCGCGGTACGGGGGAGAAGGCAACCTCAGACTGTCGCAACACGTGGTGCCGTTCTCCGGGATCTTCGCGGTGTGGGTGCTTGTGTTTTACATCTTCGAGCTCTATGACATAAACGCTCCCTTTAACCACCGCAATTTTCTCTACTCCATGCTCATCAATGTGGGCGGCGCAGGGCTCACGTTCTATCTCTTCTCGGACATAGTGGATATCTCACCCCGGCGAAACCTGGCACTGGTAGCGATGGCGTTTGTGGTGCTGTTTTATGGCTGGCGGTTCCTCTTCAATCGCGCGATCGATACCGTAGGATGGACCAGAAATGTAGCCGTCATCGGGAGTGATGAGCATTCGCTGTCTCTGGTGTCCCGAATCGAAGCGGAACGACGCCAAGGGTTTCGAGTCGCGGTAATCGTCCGGGAACAGCACCATGAGCTGCCGCAGTGGGTAATCGACCGGGGGATCACCGTTGTGGACACGGTGGCTGAGATGAAAGCGGTGGTGCGCGAGAACAACATCCATACCGTCATTATCAGCGATGAATGGTACTACTCCGTGTACAACGAACTCTATGAGCTGATTCCCAGCCGGCTCCGCTTCTACCAGCTCACCAATTTCTGGGAAGTGATGGAAGAGTCGATACCAATTTACGCCACCCGAGAGATCTGGTTCCTGGAAAACCTGAACCGGGGCCCCAATCGCGGCTACCACATCATTAAGCGCGTGGTTGATATCATGGGGGTGGTTCTGTTTCTGCCGATCTTTCTACCCCTGGGAGTGCTTACCGCTCTAGCCGTGAAACTCTCCAGCCCGGGTCCGGCGTTCTTTTCCCAGACGCGGGTGGGTCGCAACGACCAACCGTTTACGCTCTATAAGTTCCGCTCCATGCGCACCGATGCCGAGCAACACGGCGCTCAGTGGGCCACCGAAAACGATCCCCGCATCACCGCCGTGGGCCGCGTGATTCGGGCCACTCGCCTTGATGAGATTCCGCAGATCATGAACGTTCTCCGCGGCGAGATGAGCTTTATCGGGCCGCGGCCGGAGCGACCGGAGTTTGTCTCGACGCTCTCGCGCTCGATTCCTCACTACCACCTTCGGCACTTGGTGAAGCCGGGCCTCACCGGCTGGGCGCAGGTCCGTTACCGCTACGGGTCAACCGAGGAAGATGCGGCGATCAAGCTCACCTACGATCTGTATTACGTGAAGAATGTGTCGTTGGTGCTTGATGTCAAGATCCTTCTGAAGACGATTATGACGGTACTTGGGCGCCGAGGGCGGTGAGGCGCGCATGGTGTATCGTCTCCCGCCGGATCAGCAGCGGTTTCGCATCGTCATCGTAACCCAGGAAGATCCGTTTTATATTCCGCTCTTTTTTCGCGAGTTCTACCGCGCCGCCGGCCGTGACCGGCAACCGCGAATACCGATTGAAATCGCCGGGGTGATGATCCAGCGCGCGCTGGGAAATCGCACCGCCAAGGGGCTGGCGAAGCGAATCTGGCGGCTCTACGGTACGGGCGGGTTCCTGGTTATGGGCGCCCGCTACGCCTGGCGCAAGGGACTGAGCCTGCTGGGGCGATGGGCGCCCACGGTGGCGGGGTATAGCGGGCGGGCCGGGGTACCGATCCTTGAACTCTCGGCGAACGACGCGAACAGCGAGGAGTTCATCGCCTTCCTGAAACGCGAATCGATCGATCTGGTGGTCTCCGTCTCAGCAAGCCAGATCTTCAAGGAACCGGTGCTCTCCACTCCACCCCTGGGATGCATCAATCTGCACAACGCGCCCCTTCCGCACTACCGGGGGATGTTGCCGAATTTCCGTCAGCTCTACCACGGTGAGAAGGAGAGCGTCCTGACCATACACCAGATGGTGCGCGACCTGGACAAGGGCGATATTCTTGCCCAGGCGGCCACCCCGATTACCGATTCGATGAGCCTCGAACAACTCATGAGGGAGACGAAGAAGCGTTCGGCCCGGGTACTGTGGGAAACGCTGGTGAAGATGACCGAAGAGGGCGTGGAAACACGACCCTTACCGGAGGAAGAAGGCAGCTATTACACCTGGCCAACCCGGGAGGAAGCGCGGGAGCTCCGGCGCCGCGGGAGAAGGCTGCTGTGAGCGGCTCAACCAGGGTGCGAAGTGCGGCCGGCGGAGACCACCCGCCCACGGCGCCCACCGCGCTGATCTCAGTGGATGTGGAAGACTGGTTTCAGGTTGAAAACCTGCGGGGCGCGATTTCCCGGGAGAGTTGGGACGTACGGCCTCGGCGGGTGGTAGCCAATACCGAGCGCATCCTCAACGTTCTTCAGCGCACCAACACAATCGGAACGTTTTTTTGCTTGGGATGGATTGCGGAGCGCGAGCCGGCACTGATTCGGGAAATTCGCGATGCCGGGCACGAGATCGCCAGTCACGGCTATAGTCATCGCTTAATCTACGAACAGGAGTTGCGAGATTTCCGGCAAGATGTGGTGCGCGCCAAGGCGCTTCTTGAAGACATCGCCGGGGCAGAGGTGCTGGGATATCGCGCTCCCAGTTTTTCGATCACCGAAGCATCACTGCAAGTGTTGGCGGAGACGGGCCACCGCTACGATTCGAGCTGGTTTCCCACCGGCGGCCACGACCGCTACGGGCAGGTCGATTTGGCGCCGGCGGAGCCGCGGGATATTCCGGCAGCTATCGAGCTATCCTCCCACCCGGAGTCGGGGAACGCCCCTCTCGGGACGCACCCGTTCTGGGAGCTTCCAATCACCACCCTTCGCCTCGGCTCACGGCGCTTGCCATGGGGCGGAGGCGGGTGGTTCCGGCTGTATCCGGCGGGGATGTTTCGCCGCGGATTCCGACGGGCGGTGCACCGCGCCGGCGGTGGGATGTTCTACCTCCACCCCTGGGAAGTGGACCCGGGGCAGCCGCGGGTGGAGGGCATCCGGCGGAGCTATGCGTTCCGCCACTACGTGAATCTGGAGAAGACGGCGGCCCGCCTGGAGAAGCTGTGCACCAC
>JBMCMH010000147.1:0-5829 GCA_048614515.1 Alkalispirochaeta sp.
GACTCCTCATCGCGATCGTAGCGTTGATCGTTGGTGTCGGGGGTATCTGGGCGCTGTACTTGACGGTTGATAACTTGATCACGCAGTTGCCGGTGCGGACGCGAGATCTGTTGAGACCCTACGTGTTTATCACGCCGGCCTTTCTAGTGTTGTTGGTCTACATCATCTATCCCACTTTGCGGACGATTTGGATCAGCTTCTTCGATTATCGACGCGGTGGAACGCCCACCAATTTCGGGTTGCAGAACTATATTCGGGCGTTTCAAGATCCCAACCTACTCACGGCGATTCGCAACAACTTGTTGTGGATCATTTTTGTCCCGCTGTTCGCGGTATCGCTGGGCTTGGTTATCGCGGTGCTGGTGGACCGCGTGAAGTGGGAAAAGTACGCCAAGTCGTTGGTCTTTCTTCCTATGGCGATCTCCTTTGTCGGGGCCTCGGTCATCTGGCGTTTCGTTTATTACCGTGCCAGCTACGGTCAGCAGATCGGACTGCTCAACGCGATCGTCGTTGCCCTGGGCGGCGACCCGGTGGGCTGGCTCCGGATGGAACCGTGGAACAACTTCTTTCTCATCGCGATCATGATCTGGCTGCAGACGGGATTTGCCATGGTAATTCTCTCCTCAGCGGTAAAGGGGGTGCCCGCGAGTCTACTTGAAGCGGCGCGAATCGACGGGGCCGGGGAGTTTCGCATCTTTTTCCAAGTCATCATCCCCTTTGTGAGCGGCACGATCCTCACGGTAACCACCACGATTCTTATCCTCGTACTGAAGATCTTTGATGTGGTGTTCGTCATGACCAGTGGTCGGTTCAATACCGACGTAGTGGCGAACATGATGTACAACCAGATGTTTAGTACCGGAGAATACGGTCGCGGTGCCGCGCTGGCGGTGATCATCTTCATTGCGGTGACCCCGATCATGATTCGCAATATCCGCAGCATGAAGGAAGCGTGAGGAGGCTCTGATGTCTGATACATTCGAACTACAGAAACGAAAGAAGACCTCCAAAGAAATCTGGGGGCGGATATTTCTCAATTTGGCGATCGTGGTGATCGTGGTGCTTTGGACGATTCCTACCTTTGGACTGCTCGTCAGTTCGTTTCGGGAACCCGCCGCGATCAATACCAGCGGATGGTGGACGGCGATCTTCCAGCCGTTTTCCAACGGTCAGTGGACGTTGGAAAATTACATTTTCGTGATCACGGAAGACGGTATGGGTGGCGCGTTTCTCAACAGCCTCCTGGTGACGATTCCCGCCACAGTAATACCGATTACGATCGCCGCATTTGCCGCGTACGGCTTGGCGTGGATGAACTTTGCCGGCCGTCGGTTGATGTTCATTCTCGTGGTAGGACTCATGGTTGTACCCCTGCAGACCTCGTTGCTGCCGCTCTTTCGGCTGTACAACAATAACGGCCTCAACGGCACGTATCTGGGGATTTGGCTCGCGCATACCGGCTTTGGACTGCCCCTGGCCACGTATCTACTATATGGCTATATCTCGCAGATACCCAGGGATCTCATAGAGGCGGCGGAGGTTGACGGTACGACGCCCATGACCAAGTTCATCTACTTGATCATGCCGCTGTCCGTACCGGCGGTGGCCTCCTTCGCGATCTTCCAGTTCCTCTGGGTATGGAACGACCTCCTGGTGGCGCTGGTCTTCCTGGGCACCGGACGCGACGTGGCGCTGGTTACCACCCGCCTTGCCGAGATGGTAGGATCTCGTGGGCAGGACTGGTATGTACTGACCTCCGGGGCGTTCCTGACGATGACGATGCCGTTGGTTGTGTTCTTCGGGCTGCAACGGTATTTCGTTCGCGGAATGATGGCGGGCTCCGTTAAGGGGTAATCTCACGACAACTGAGACGCTCAGTTTCGGCGGCATCCATGCGGTATGCCGCCTTTTTTTTGGGAAGACTCATGAAGCTTGAAAACAATGTACACATCGAAAACGCTTGGGCGATCTACGAAACCGAGTTTGTTCCGGAGCAGGTAGTCACCACCGGAAGCAATTACATGATCGGAAACGGGTATCTCGGCTACCGTGGCACCTTTGCCGATGACGGCCGCGACCAGTACGTGGCGTGTGTGGTGTCGGATACCTACGACAACGCCGACGGGGTCTGGAAAGAACTCGTCACCGCCCCCAACGGACTGTTTACCGAACTCGCGGTAAATGGAACGTCCCTGCCCTGGAGGGAGGCGGGATGGACCAGGTACCGGCGATCCCTCGATGTTCGCTATGGCCGCTGGCAGGCGGAGGTGGAGTGGAAGCGGTACGGGGTGACGGTCCGGGAGGAGCGTTTTGCCGGGTACGATGACCTCCATCGGTTGACGTCGCGCATGGACATAACCGCTCAGCGGCCGCTGCGGCTTTCGGTGCGCACCGGCATTGATGGCGATATTTGGAGCCTCAATGGGGACCACTTTTCATCGTACACCCCGGGTGAAGATGGGGAAGAACTAGAGATCGCCTGTGTCACCGGGGAGCACGGTTACGACGTGGTTGTCCGGGAGATCTCCCGGCTCACGTTCTCCGACGGCATGAATGTGGCCAGCCGATTGACCGAGACGGATGCGAGCAAAATCATCCGAACCTTTGATTTGGACCTGGAGGCGGGGCAAACGGTGACGCTTACCAAGTATGCCGCGGTGTGGACCACCAATGATGTGCGGACCAGCGCAAATCCCCACACTCGCGTGTCCGTTCCTCGCGAGACCCCGGCGTCGGGCTATCTTGGAATCACTCCAGGGGAACGCCCGCACGAGGCCGCCCCGCCGGCGGACCCGGAGCGCCCCCCGCTCGCCGAGGTGCAGTCTGCCGCCTCACGCACCCTCGCCACCGCTTTGGAGCGGGGGTGGGACGCACTGTGGTCCGCCCACTGCGCCGAATGGGACCAGCGATGGGCCGATATGGACGTGGAAATAACCGGGGATGAAACGGCGCAGACGGTACTGCGGTACAACCTGTACCACAACATCATCGCCACGCCCGCGCATACCGACCACCTTCCCATCGGCGCGCGGGGCCTCTCCTGCCAATCCTACCAGGGAGCCGCGTTCTGGGATCAAGAGATCTTCAATCTCCCGATGTTTCTCTTTTCCGCCCCGGAAATCGCCCGTAAGATCCTCATGTATCGGTACCACACCCTCAACGGTGCCCGCAAGAAAGCGCGGGAGCTGGGCTTTGCCGGTGCGTACTACGCCTGGATCAGCGGCGACAGCGGCGAAGAGATCTGTCCGTCGTTCTTTTTTAAGGACGTGATTTCCGGGCGCCCCATCCGTACCCACTTCAACGATTGGCAGATTCACGTGTCTCCGGACATCTCGTATACAATATGGAAGTACGTCTCCGTGACCCACGATTATGAGTACCTGCGGGCGTACGGCGCGGAAATCGTGTTTGAGGTGGCGCGCTTTCTCGTATCCCGCGCCGCCTACCGTCGCGATCTGGACCGGTATGAGATCATGCGGGTCCTCGGCCCCGATGAGTACCACGAAAACGTGGACAACAACTTCTTCACCAACTTTCAGGCCCGCTTCACCGCGCGATACGCCGGAGAGGTCTATGCCTGGATGCGGGAGCACGCGCCGGTAGAGCTCACCGCCCTTGAGGCAAAGCTGGGCCTCACGGACACGGAGGTTGAGGGATGGCATCACCTGGCAGATCACCTCGTAATACCCGAGCCGGACGACGCTACCGGAATTATCCCGCAGTTCGACGGGTTCTTTCGCTTGGAGGACACCACGCCGGAGGAGTTGAAATCGCGGCTCCTGGACCCGGGAGAGTACTGGGGCTATCCCAACGGAGTGGCGGTACACACCCAAGTGAGCAAGCAGGCGGATGTGACGCAACTGTTCGTCCTCCACCCCACCGCGTACGATCGCGAGGTGATGCGCGCCAACTGGGAGTACTACGAGCCGCGCACGCAACACGGCTCCTCCCTCAGTCCGGCGGTGTACGCGATCGTCGCCGCCTGGGTCGGCCATATGGACGAAGCGTACCGCTACTTTATGAAGTCCTGCACGGTGGACCTCTACAACGACAACAAGGCGGTCAGCGGCGGAACGTTCATCGGGGGCATCCATACCGCCGCCTGCGGCGTGAGCTGGCAAATCGTCGTCACCGGATTCGCCGGGCTCTACCTCACCGACGAGGGCTTCGGCTTTGCGCCGCACCTCCCGCCGGGGTGGGATTCCCTCTCGTTTCGGTTGCAGCGATGGGGCGTCCGCTTGGGGGTTACCATCTCCCAGGGTGCCGGCGAGGCCCCCGTGGTAACGGTGAGCGCCGCGGACGGCAGCCCCCGGCCGCTCACCGTAGAAGTGGGTGAGACAACGGTGGAAGTTGCTCCCGGCCAGGAGGAGGCGGTACCTTACACCGCATGACACAGCAGTCTGAGCATTCCGGGATCAGCGCCGATCCCCGCGGCCCGGCGCCACCCGCCGCCTCCCACCGTTCGCGGTCCCCCCGTGTCGCCGTGGTGGGGGCCGGCCTCGGCGGCCTCTCCGCCGCGATTCGCCTCGCCGCCGCGGGCTACCGGGTGGACGTATACGAGAAACAGTCCGGTCCTGGGGGCAAGGCGTTCTCGGAGCAGATCGGTGAATACCGCTTCGACACCGGCCCCAGCCTGTTCACGCTAAAGCCGGTCTTTGATCGCCTCTTCCAGGAGGCCGGTCGCCGTCTGGAAGATTACATCTCCCTCACACCGCTGCCGGCGATCTGCAACTACTTCTGGCGGGACGGCACGCGCACCACGGCCTACCAGGATCGGGAGGCGATGAAGCGGGAGTTCGCGCGGGTATTCAACGAGCCACCGGAACACATCGATCGCTATCTGGACTACTCCCATCGAATCCACCGCATCACCAGCCATCTCTTCCTGGAACGCAG
The DNA here is from genome assembly GCA_048614515.1 of Alkalispirochaeta sp. Classification (GTDB taxonomy): domain Bacteria; phylum Spirochaetota; class Spirochaetia; order DSM-27196; family Alkalispirochaetaceae; genus Alkalispirochaeta. Next base: position 4,897 of record JBMCMH010000147.1, read on the forward strand.
TCTCCACGAGTGGTCCACCTACCGCTCCCGGGGATTCTGGACCTCGCTGGTACGGCTGGGGGGTATCGATGCGCTGCGCACGATGGACCGCGCCAACCGCTCCTTCTTCACCTCCCCGTACCTGCGGCAGTTCTTCGACCGCTACGCCACCTACAACGGCTCCGACCCGTACCAGACCCCGGCAACCCTCAACATCATTCCCCACGTGGAGTACGGCCTCGGCGCCTGGGCGGTGCAGGGCGGCATTCACGCCGTTCCCCGCGGGCTGGAGCGGCTCGCCCAAGAGCTGGGGGTCCAATTTCACTACGGGGTTTCGGTGGATCGGATTATGACGAACCACGAAGGCGCGGCGCCCCGCCGGTTCTCACACCGTTCGGCCGTAACCGGCCTGGAGGTGGCGGGGGAGCACGTCCCCGCCGAGGTGGTGATCTCCAACGCCGACGTCACCACCACCTACGAGCGCCTGCTCCACGATACGGAGGCGCCCCTCTACAAGCGTTACCGCACATTGGAGCCGTCCAGCTCGGGCCTCGTCTTCTACTGGGGGATTCGCCGGCGCTTTCCCGAGCTCGGCCTGCACAACATCTTCTTTTCGGATGACTACGAGGGGGAGTTTCGCCAGATCTTCCAGGAGGGGCGCTGCGGCGATGACCCCACCATCTACATCAACATCACGTCCAAAGAGGGGAGCCCCAATGATGCCCCCCCGGACGGGGAGAACTGGTTTGTCCTGGTAAATGCCCCCTGGGACAACGGCCAGGACTGGGAGGCGGAGGCGGCGCGGGTACGAACCGCCGTGCTGCGGCGGCTCACCGCGGAGTTGGGAACCGATGTGGAGTCCTTGATCGAGGTGGAGTCACGAATGCTGCCGCCGGATATCGCCGCCCGGACCGACTCCTTCCGGGGCAGCTTGTATGGGATCTCTTCCAATTC
>JBMCMH010000148.1:0-5763 GCA_048614515.1 Alkalispirochaeta sp.
CGCCCCCACCGACATACCCACGCCGGCGATGAGTAGTAATATCAGTACCAATCGTGTTGATTTCATGTTTGTATCCCCCTCGTGTGCTGTCGGCGGTTGTGCACCGACATACCAACCATAGCTCATTCATGAGCGGAATTCAAACGTTTGTAATACGAACTTCGGCGACCAGGGAGGCGATCTCTGCGGCGGTGGTTGCAGGCCACCCACCGGCCGGGCGCAGGCGGTCGGCGGCGATCGTCACGGGGGGGCCGGATAGCACGAGAATGCGGTCGGCGATCGCCAGGACAAACTCGAGGTCGTGGGAGGCCACAACCGTGAGCGCCTGGTGGCGGCGGATTACCGTTTTGAGCTCCTCCGCCAGGTCGGCACGGTGCTGCGGGTCTACGCCCGAAAGGGGCTCATCCACGAGCAGAAGCTCCGGCGAACGGCTCATCGCCCGGGCCACCGCTACACGCTGCTGCATACCACCGCTGAGCTCATGGGGGTAGGCCCCACCTATACCGGTCAGCCCCACCCGCTCCAACGTAGCCTCCGCATCCAAACCGGCGCCGGTCTCCGGCGCCGGCCCCACTCCAGCCCCAAGGGCCACATTCTCCCGAGCGGTGCGCCATGGCAGGAGACGCGGCTCCTGAAAGACCATTCCCACCCGCGGCGCCTCTCCCGCCGGTTCCGCCACGACGCGCCCCTCACTGGGCGTCAGCGCGCCGGCGCACAACGTAAGGAGCGTGGTCTTCCCGATACCCGAGGGCCCCACCACCGCCGTCACCCGCTCCCGGGAGAACTCCACCGAGAGGTCGCTCATGAGCGGGGTCTCGTCCCAAGCAAAGCTCACTCGTTCCAGCCGCAGCGTTGCGACGCGCCCCGCTCCGGCGCCCACCGCGCTCCCCGCACCCACGCCCGCGCCCGCTGTGGCCCCCGTGCCACCGCCCGACGCACCCGCGGCGTCTTTGGCGCCGGTACCGCCCGATGCGGGGGTTGCCCCTCGCCCGCTGTCCGGCCCGCGTCCACCATGGGGGCCGCGCCGCGGACCCGTTCCGCTCCGGCGCCGGGTGGGATCGCTTGCCTCCTGTGCCCGCCGCAGCGACCAGTCGGAAATGCCGGCCACGGCGATGAGAATGATCGTCCACGCCAGGAGGCGTTCGGTCTCGAGGAAGAGCCGCGCCTCCCCCATCTGAGCACCGATCCCCACGGCGGGGCTGGAGAGGACTTCCGCCGCCACGGTCACTTTCCAGGCGATACCGGCGGCGGAGCGCACCCCGCCGAGGGTGCCGTAGAGCGATCCCGGCCACCACAGGTGAAAGAGGCGTAGTCCGGCGCCCCATCGATGCACGTGAGTCATTTCCACGAGACGCGGGTCCACCGCAGAAACGGCAGTTCGAGCTGCGTCCACCACGATCGGCAGCGCCATGAGGACCGCCGTGAAAACGGGGACGGTTCCGCTGGAAAACCAGATGACGGCCACGAGAATCACGGATATGAAGGGAATCGCCCGAACGGTGAGGATAATGGGGCGCGTCAGGGCGTAGACGACCTCGCTGCGACCGGCAGCCAACCCCAGGGGAATACCGACGACGGTGGCGATAGCGATCGCTCCGAGGCCCCGGAGGACGGTGGCGCCCACCTGCTGGAGGAAATCCGCCCGAAGGAGCTCCTGAACCGTGACTACGATCACCTCCTGCGGAGGCGGCAGCGCCACGCTCACGCCGGTAAGAGCTGCGGCGATCCACCACACCGCCAGGGGCAGGAGCACCCCCATGATCCGCGCCGCCGAGAGTATTCCTCGTGGGGGCGGCGCGTTGGGGGGCATCATTTCACGAGAAACCGAAAGTAGCGTTTCTTGCCGGCGCGGAGTATGAGGTGGTCCGGGGGAGTGGGCTCGGCGGCTTCTGCGCCGCCGGCATCCCCCGCAGTAGCCCACGAACCGTCTATTACGGCGTCGATGTCCGTCACTTTGGTGTCGTTGATGCGGGCGCCGCCCTGTTGCACCAACCGCCGCGCTTCACTCTTACTGGCGGATAGCCCGGCGCGCTGAAACAGGTCCAGCACGGGAATGCCGGCGGCGAGATCGTCCGCGGGAAGCTCAGCGGTCGGCATGGCATCGGCCCCGCCGCTTCCCGCTCCGCCGGCGGAAAAGAGCGCCCGGGCGGCGTCGCGCGCCTTGATCGCCTCCTCGCGGCTGTGCACGAGGGTGGTGATCTCGGTGGCGAGGCGTTCCTTGGCGGCGTTAATCGCGGCGGCCTCGGCGGCGGATCCCGCGGATGCTTCCGCTGAGACCATCACTTCATCGATCTCGCCGGTGGTGAGGAAGGTGTAGAGCCGCAAAAACTTGCGAACATCGGCATCGGGGACGTTGCGCCAGTACTGGAAGAAGTCGTAGGGCGTGACGCGCTCCGGGTCGAGAAACACCGCTCCCGCCTCGCTCTTGCCCATTTTCTTACCGTCGGCGCGAGTCACCAACGGAAAGGTGAGTCCAAAACTCTCAGCCTCGTGCCCTTCGATCCGGCGAATGAGATCGGCCCCGGCCACGATGTTGCCCCACTGGTCGTCGCCACCGATTTGGAGGGTGCAGCCGCGGGTCTGGTAGAGCTTGAGAAAGTCATAGCTCTGCAAGAGCTGGTAGTTGAACTCGATAAAGGACAGCCCCTGCTCCAGGCGCTGTTTGTAGGCCTCAAAGGTAAGCATCTTGTTCACCGAGAAGTGGCGTCCGATATCGCGGAGAAACTCGATGTAGTTGAGGTCTGCCAGCCACTCGGCGTTATCCACCATCGTGAAGGAGACGTTGCGGGTGTCGAGAAAGCGCTGGATCTGGGTTCCGATCGACCGGGCGTTGGCGGTGATCTGTTCCACCGTGAGCATCCGGCGCATTTCCGACTTACCCGAGGGATCGCCGATGCGGGCGGTGCCACCTCCGACGATTACGATGCCCCGGTGGCCGAACTCCGCCAAGTGCGCGAGGGCGTAAATCGGAATGAGGTGGCCCACATGAAGGGATTCTCCCGTGGGGTCCACGCCGACATAAAACGTGACCGGTCCGCTGTCGAGGCGCTCCCGGAGGCGATCCTCGTCGGTGCACTGCGCGTAGAAGCCGCGCGCCTGGAGCCGTTCCAGGGCGCCGGGCTTGTGAGGTACGGTCGCCGCGGCGCTCTGATCCGCGCCCGCGCTGCCATGCGCCCCGGTTGCCGCCGACCCCGACCCGCCGGTAGGGCGCTCCGCAGCCTTCGGTTCGTCTACCATCAGCTGCCCACCCGTTTGTACTCTTTCATCGCCCGGCGGATCGTGGCGGCAACCTCCGCCACCGGGATACGCACCTGCTCCATGGAATCACGGTAGCGCAGGGTGACGGTATCGTCGCTCATCGTGTCGTAGTCGATGGTGATGCAGTAGGGCGTGCCGATTTCGTCCTGGCGGCGGTAGCGGCGGCCGATCGCCCCGGACTGATCGTAAAAGGTCGCAAAATCCTCGCGAAGTTCCGTTTCGATCTCCCGCGCCTTTTCCGCGAGACCGTCTTTTTTCACCAACGGGAACACCGCCACCTGAATCGGGGCGATCTTTGGATGAAAGTGCAGGACGGTGCGGACGTCGTTTTCGCCCACCTCTTCTTCATCATAGGCGTCGGACAGCACCATCAGCACGCTCCGGGTCAGTCCGGCGGAGGTCTCGACGATATACGGGATGTACCGCTCTTTGGTCTCCTCCTCCAGGTAGTTGATCTCCTTGCCGGAGAACTCACTGTGCCGGGAGAGGTCGTAGTCGGTGCGGTTGTGGATCCCCTCGAGTTCCTGCCAGCCAAACGGGAACTCGTACTGGATGTCGAAGGCGGCCTTGGCGTAGTGCGCCAGTTCGTCGGGGCCATGCTCCTCAAAGCGCAGCCGATCCGTGCGAATGCCGAGCTTGCCGTAGTACTTCATCCGTTCCGCTTTCCAATACTCGAACCAATGGTCATCCTCGCCGGGCTTCACGAAGTACTGCATCTCCATCTGCTCAAACTCGACGGTGCGGAAGATGAAATTCTTGGTGACGATTTCGTTCCGGAACGCTTTTCCCACTTGGGCAATTCCGAAGGGAATCTTGACGCGGGAGGTTTGTACCACATTCTTGAAGTTGACATAGATGCCCTGCGCGGTTTCCGGCCGGAGATAGACCTTGGTGCCCGAGGCGGTGGATGGTCCCAGGTGCGTCTCAAACATCAGGTTGAACTGCCGCGGCTCGGACAGCGGGTTTCCGTTGGGACTGGTCTTGGTCTCCCGCTGCTCTTCGGTGAGGTGGTCCCAGCGGTAGCGTTCATTGGTGACGGTGTCCTCTACCATCATGTCGGCAAAGTTTTCCACGTGCCCCGAAGCTTTCCACACGGTGGGATGCATCAGAATTGCTGCGTCCAGGCCGACGATGTTGTCGTGGAGCTGCGTCATCTCTTTCCACCAGAAGCGCTGCAGGTTGGCTTTGAGCTCCACTCCCAACGGACCGTAGTCCCAGGCGGAGGCGAGGCCCCCGTAGATTTCCGACGAGGGAAAGATAAACCCCCGCCGTTTTGAGAGGCTTACGATCTTGTCCATCGTTTTGGGATCAACCGGCTTGGGGCCAACGGTCTTGGGATCATCGCTCATGTGGTGCTCCTTGTTGTATTTGTGTGCGTATCTGGGTCGGCGGCCGCCTCGAGAACCGCCCGGGCGCCGGTAATTCGCCGCAGCGCCTCGTCCATTCCCAGTTCGCGGATGCTTCCCACCAGCGGAGGGGAGACCCGGCTTCCGGTAATGGCCACGCGAAGCGGCATCATCAGGTTTCCTAACTTCGTACCCTGTTCTTCCGCGGCCTGTCGCAACGCCTCGGTATGAGCTTCCTCGGCGGCATCGTCCCCGGGAGCCGGAAGCGGTTCGTTCTTGAGGACCGCGGTGGCGGCGTCCAGCCACTGCAGCGCCTCGGCGGCGGTAGCCTTCTTCGGAATCAGGTCTTCCAGGGACCACTCGGTAACATCCTCGTAGACAAAGCGCAAAAGGTCCGTGACATCGGTCAGCGTCTTGAGTCGCTCTTTAATGAGCGGCAGGAGCGCCGCCAGGCGCTGCCGGTCAGCGGCGGCGGTGGCATCACCGGCGCCGGCCCACCCCGCCTCCTGGATATACGGCATCAGCAGATCCACCAGGCGCTCGTCGTCGCACTCCCGGATGTAGTGGCCGTTGTACCAGTCCAGTTTCTTGTAATCAAAGACCGCCGGCGCTTTGTTGATCTTCTCGATGGAAAACAGCTCTTCCAGCTCGCTGCGCGTAAAGAACTCCCGGGAGTCGTCGTAGGCCCAGCCGAGCATGCTGATATAATTGGTGATCGCCTCCGGCAGGTACCCCTGCCGCCGGAACTCAATGAGGCTGGTGGCGCCGTGGCGTTTCGATAACTTGCTGCCGTCCTTGCCCATCACCATGGGAAGGTGAGCAAACCGCGGCGGCTCCCATCCAAACGCCTCGTAGATCAATAAGTGGAGCGGCGTCGACGGTACCCATTCTTGCGCCCGCAGGACGTGGGTGATCTTCATGAGATGATCATCGATCACGTTGGCCAGGTGGTAGGTGGGGAACCCATCGGACTTCACCAGGATCGGATCCGGTGGGAGATCTTTGTGTTTGCGCTTGATGCGCCCCAACACCAGGTCCTCGAACTCTGATTTTCCGTCGGCGGGAACCAAAAGGCGCAATACGGGCTGAACTCCCGCCGCCTGGTATTCGGCGATTTGTTCCGTAGAGAGATCGCGTCCTTCATAGTTGTAGCCTGCGG
>JBMCMH010000149.1:0-5752 GCA_048614515.1 Alkalispirochaeta sp.
GCGCTGCTCATGGTGGTGCTGTCTATAGTGATGCTGGGCGTCACGACGGTGTACGGCCAGTCGCCGGTGCCGCCCGATGCGATTGAACCGCCGGCGTGGCCGCGGTCGGGGGAGATCTTTCCCGCCCCTGAGCCCTTTAGCCTCAACGGCTATGATGCCCTGCAGGCGATGGCGATTATTCGGCGCGAGGGGTTGCTCATCGAGCGGACCAGCGACGGCCGGGAGATCATAGTAGTGGAATCGATAGAAGCGGTCCCGGTTGATCCCATAGAAGAGTATCCCCGGCAGCACCGGGATCGTTGGGATCTGGCGCTCAATGGAGAGCCCCTCCGTTGGGATACCACCTATATTGAATATGGTGGACGCCTGTTGAGCCTTCGTCTCCTCTTTACGTATCGAAATCAGCGCCCCGTTCCAGACATTCCCTACATCTTGGAATAGGACTGCGTGAGCAGCGTCGGCTATTCCGCCCCGTAAAAGCTGCGGACAATGTGCCACAGCTTCTCCTCCAAGTTTCGATAGGAGAAGTACTTGAGACCCAGCGCGAAATTTGCCTGAACCATTTCGTCGACGAGGGACGGATTGTCCAGAAGTTCCTGCGTGCTGCGCACCGTTTCATCTGAAACAAAGTCATCCATCTCGACGACTCGAAATCCCAAGGGCTTGATGTCATGGGAATAGATCGAATAGTTGTTAACGACGATCGGTTTTCGGAAGTACACGGCCTCGAGAAACGCGTTTCCAAATCCCTCAAAAACCGACGGATAGGTGACGAGATCGGCATGGGGGTACACGTCATCCAGACTGTACACTTTGCGGCCGTCGCTCGTGTAGCGGCGCTCATCTGCGATGATGTCATCTACGAAGATCGCTCGGATACCCAGCATGTCTGAGTACTCCTTAATTCGCTGCTGATACTCGTAGCCTTCGTCCCCGGAGGCGTGAGATATCACCAACGCCGCCCTGCGCCCGAGCCGGGCCACAAGCTCAATCGCGTGTTCGATGCCTTTCCTCTGCACCACCCGTGTGGGTTGCAGTATGAACAATTCGTCGTCCGCTACACCGAGGGCGTGGCGGACGTCGGCGTTGTACTCGTCGATTCCCGGAGCGGGTGTTTCGAAATCCATCACATTGGGAATGAGCGTGGAACTGATGCCGGTCCGCAGCGCGAGTTGGTTTGCGCCGGAGGAGTTGATGACCACATGATGTATGCTGGGGAGATGCGGGGGATAGCAGGCGTTGAGATAGTCCCAGACGCAATTCACCAAAAACCGTTTGCGCTCCCAAAAGAAGTCGTGGTGGTGCGCGATCGTGTTGATGCCGGTCTCTGCAATGAACTCTGTGAGCGCCATACCTAGGGGAATATTCAAGGGGATTGTGAGCGCGTTTTCCGGTATGAGGATATCGATGTTGAACCGATCTACAAACTCATAGAGGGCGCCTTTGATGTGTTCTCGATGTTCATGGATGGTGGCGGTGAGCTCCTGGGGCCGGTTCTTCTCCGTGAAGCACGCCTGGTACGTCGCGCGAACTTCCGGCTCCTGAAAATGGAAAAACGGCGCCACCATGCTTACGTCGGCTGAGGTGTCCACCTCTCCCCCGAGGTAGTAGCAATTGCAGTTATTTCGGGTCAGAATCTCCGCCCATTTCTTGGTCTCCAGCGAAACCCCGTCAGTTCCGGCGATCCGAAAGGAAACAAACCCTACGTTTTTGTTCATGCCGCAAGTGTAGGCCCGCGATGGAACCGGCGCAACCGAAATCGTTCCGTCATCGAGTATTAGATGTATCGGTTGAGTTGGGAGAGCATTTCCGTGGCACGCCCTTGCAGGAATACATCGGTAATCGATTCGGTGTACGTGGTTCGTACCGGATTGATTTCTATGATCGTGGCGCGGTTCTGATGAGCGATGTTCGGGAGCCGCGCGGCGGGATAGACCTCACCGGTGGTTCCAATGATGAGGAACACATCCGCCGTGCGAGCCGCGTGTTCCGCTCGGCGAGCAGCCTCCCCGGGAATGCCTTCGCCGAAGAACACGAAGTCCGGCTTGAGCAAACCTCCCTGGTCCGATACCGGTGGCAACGAGGCGATTCGATCCTCCGTAGCGGCCACCCGCGTCCCCGTTTCGGTGCACACCAGCATGCGACTGTTGCCATGGTACTCGATCGGTTCTTGGCTTCCGGCCACGGCGTGCAGATTGTCGATATTCTGCGTAATGAGCGCTTTGAGGAGGCCCACCTCTTCCCAGTATGCGAGAACCTTGTGCGCAATGTTTGGCTCTGCCGTCCCAAAATTCTCATAGAAGATCTCGCGAATGACGCGCCAAGACTCTTCCGGATTGCGCAGAAAGTACCCAATCTCCAGCACTTGCGGATCATACCGGTCCCACAGCCCCCCTTCTCCGCGAAAAGAAGGAATCCCGCTCTCTACCGAGATCCCGGCGCCGGTAAACGCAACGAGGTGATCCGCACCATGGATAATATCGGCGGTGTACCGGAACTGATCGTACGATTCGCTCATTTCACCAGCTTGGAAATCGCCTTGAACTGGTCGGTGCCGCTGACACGGGCGATCTCAAACAGAACGGACTCCACCGAGGTAATGCGGCCGCCCTCCCGTTCGATCCGACGAGCGGCGATCTCCTGGTCACGGGCGTTTCTACTGGAGGTGGCATCCAGCACTACCACTGGATCGTATCCGGACTCCAACAGATCCAATGTGGTTTGCAGGACGCAGACGTGCGCTTCGATTCCTGCGATGAGCACGGTCCGACGACCGAGCTCGCCCAGACGGTCTGAAAAGGCCGGTTCGTCGCAGCAACTGAAGGCCGATTTGATAATCGGAGTGAATTGGTCTCCCAGAGCGTCCTGCACCGGCTCCACGGTGGGACCGAGGCCCTTGGGATACTGCTCGGTCGCCAGTATCGGAACCTCAAGGACTGCCAGACCGCCAATAAGCGTCCGGATCTTTGTCAGGACGCGGTCGGCATCGTACATGTGAGGATGGAGCCGCTCTTGAACATCAACGATGGTGGCTACTGTATTGTCACGGGTGACACGCATGCTGCTATTATGCAGCAATGCGCGAGCTTTTTGAACTGCCCCCGGTGCTGCTGCAGAATATCGTTTTGGGGCCCGTGAGATTTCCCTTCTCTCTGTGGGAGCTGCTCATACAGTTTCTCCTTCCGGCGGTCGGGGTGTTGGGTGTCCTCCGTCTGGTGGTCGTGCTGACCCGTCGCATGGTGGGGCGGAGGGACCTGTCCGAAGAGGTGCAACGCCGGGTGGCCCACTGGGTACGTCGAGCCGCCCGCATCGCGTGGGGGGTGACGCTGTTTGGATTGGGGTCGCGACTGTTGGGAGCGGAAGTCGTGCGATGGACAGGAGTCCTCCTCCGCATTCTCAGTCAACCGTTCTATACCTCCGGGAGTACGGAGATTTCCTTCGTAACGCTCATTCTGGTGATTCCCGTCTTCTATCTTGCCGGGTGGTTGTCACGAGCGACACGTCGCATGCTGGAACACGGGGTGGTACGGCGGCTCAACTTGGATGCCGCGCGCGCGTTCTCTCTGCTCAATGTGTCGCGGTTTGCCGTGATGGGAGTAGCCGTGGTGGTGGGGTTGAGCGTAATCGGAATCAACCTGTCGTCTCTGGCCGTGCTCTTCGGTGTGCTTGGTATCGGCGTTGGGTTTGGTCTGCAGCAGGCAGTGGGCGATATGTTTGCCGGGCTGATCATCATATTCTCACGGCCGATCAAGGAAGGTGATCGCGTGTTGATTGACCAGATTGAAGGAACGGTGCTTCAGATAAAATTGCTGCACACCGTGGTGAATACGGTTACCCACGAAACGATTATCATCCCCAACTCTAAGATCACCGGCAATACGATGCATAACTACTCGTACGACGATGTGTCGATCCTCCTGTGCACCCCGGTTCAGGTAAGTTACCGGAGCGACTTGGACAAGGTGGGTGAAGTGCTTCTGGATGTGGCGTCCCGCAACCCGTGGGCATATGTTGGTCGCGAGCACCGCTATCGGGTGTGGTCGTTTGATGACTCAGGTATAACCGTGAAACTGTGTACGTGGATTCGTGATGCCCATGAGCGAGTTCCCGCCCTGAGCTGGACAAACCTCGAGATCTGGCGCGCGTTCCGAACTCACGGTATAGAGATTCCCTTTCCTCAGGTTGATCTTCATGTGAAGGATACACCGGGGAGCGGGGTGGAAACCGAAATTACTCCGTCAGGCGGAAACTTCACTGCCTGACATGAGCTGGGCTACTTTCTCCGGACTCTTTTCCAAAACACTTCTCAGCGTGATACTATCGAAGTAGTTGATAATGTGGTCAGATGCTTCCTGCCAGACGGAGTATACGAGGCATCTATCCATGCGGTCGCAGGGATCGACACCGTCGGTTTCGGTGCAGGCGGTGCACGGTGTCAGATCCAGACCTTCGTCAACGGCGACAAAAATGTCTTTTATCGTGATCTCTTCCGGTTGTTTCACCAGTACAAATCCACCGCCCGGGCCACGGACGGATCCGATAATACCGGCTTTCTTGAGACGGAAAAAAATCTGCTCAAGAAACTCGGGGGAAATGTTTTCTTCCGCGGCGATCGCTTTGATTGGACGCGGTTTTCCGCTGTACGAGGCAGCGAGATTGGTCATTGCCCGCAACGCGTAACGACCCTTGGTAGTTATTCTCATGATACTCGACAGTATAGATTGAACAAGCGAATTGCTCAAGATTGAGGAGGCGGCAATGCCGGTTGTACTAGTAGAGGCTGCAGGACCTGATGCGCGAGACGTGAAACGGATCGATTCACCTCACCAGTCACTTGCTGAGGCAGCCCACGAGGAGCCCACCAACGGTGTTTATCTGGTTGCCCGAACGTACCACGGTGGCCGGGTTCTAGAACTGGACGCCCACTTCGATCGTCTGGAGCGCTCCGCTGCGGCTCGCGGTCACCAGATCGATCTGCCGCGTGCGCGGATTCGCAGTGTGCTGAGGGACATGCTCCGCGAGGTGGCGCCGGTGTCGGGAGATGGGCGCTTTCGGGTGACGGCGGTCCTGGATGACGTTCCGTGGTACCGACTGGCGATGGAGCCGGCCACGGGGGTTGATCCTGAGCTCCTGCAGTACGGGGTACATTGCAGTTTGCGCCGCGGCACGGTGCGAGCCGACGCCGAAGTGAAAAGCACCGCATGGTTGGTGCACCGGCGGCAGCTGAACGGGTCCGGGCCTGACGGCGAATCCGACGGGGATGCTGTCTACGAACACCTCCTGGCTCGAGAAGATGGGGCGATTCTCGAGGGGGCTAGTTCGAACTTCTACGCCTGTATCGGCCCGGTGGTGCGCACCGCTGATGAGGGGGTGCTTCACGGGATCGCGCGGCGGATCGTCTTGTCGGTTATCGATGAGATCGATACCGACGTAGCCGTAGACTTTAACCCGGTCACGATTTCCGATCTGGAGGCCGGTGCCATAGACGAGGCGTTTATCACCTCCGCCACCCGCGGTGTGGTACCCGTGCGATCGATCGACTCGGTGGAGTTGGGAGATCCGGGTCCGATTACCGGGAAGATCTCTCGGCACTATGAGGCGTGGCTGGAGCGCCACCTGAGGCCGCTCTAGCAGGCGCCCACTGCAGCGCAGGCCCACCTGGAGTACAGGCCCGCTGTCGCCGGGAGCCCGCTGTCGCCGGTGAAGCACTGTCGCCGGTGACGCGCTGTGGCCGGGGCGCGCTGTGGCCGGG
>JBMCMH010000150.1:0-5708 GCA_048614515.1 Alkalispirochaeta sp.
CGACGCACAAAAAAGCCGACGAACCGAAGCCCGCCGGCATATTCCATGCTACTGTGTTGTGCGCAATCACACGCTCGTGAGCCGCGTCTCACCGCACCTCGCGCTTCGCGCCTCAATTAATCACGCCGTTAGGCCGACTTGTCGTACACCGCCTTATCCGCGATGAAATACAGCACGCATGCCACAACCATGGCGTTGATCGCGGCGATTCCGAATGATACAAAGTTGCCGACCAACGCTCCGGCAACAACACCGAGAATCGCTCCCCAGTTGACCTTCCGGTCGGCTACCTCATCTGCATTGTACTCTGAGCGATGCATAAAGAAATCAAGCGCAATGATCGCGCCCACCGGCGGCAACGTCGCGTTGAGAAAACTGAGCCAGCCGATGAAGTTGAAGTACAGCCACATAGCGGTGGCGGTACCGATGATGCCGGCAATGAGTACCATCGGACGCTTGCGAATCTTGGTGATGTTGGAGAGTCCCAATCCAGAGGTATACAGGGCGTTATCGTTGGTGGTCCAGATGTTCCCACCCAATACCAGGATAGCGGGAATCGCCAGTCCCTGGGCAATCATCACATAGAAGATATCCTGTTGACCGGTAAACGCGCCGCCCACCGCGCCAAAGGCGAACATCAGGGTATTGCCGATGAAGAACGCGACCACCGTCGTGACCACGGCGATCTTATGGCTCTTTGCGAACCGAACAAAGTTTGGCGTGGCGGTACCGCCGCTCACAAAAGAACCGATCACCATACCCACGCCGGCAAACACGGTGATTTCTCCGGCGGAGAGGCCAAATATCTCCGCAAGACCGCCACCCTCAACCGTGGCGACAATCATCGAGTACACGCCGAGCACGGTGATGAGCGGAACCGAAATGAAGCTCACCACCTCGAGACCCTTAATACCGAAGTACGCTGAGCCGGTCATGAGTACTCCGCCCACGATGAGCAACACCAGCGGCTGAATCCCCAGGAGCTCCGCCACCGGTATGGCAAACATCGCCACGCCAACGCCAAACCACCCAATCTGGGTGAAGCTGATGAGCGCCGACGGCAAGAAGGACCCCACTGATCCAAAGGACCGGTGTGCCAGCAAATCAAGACTCAGTCCGGTGGTGCTCCCAATGTACGCCAAAATGCCTGTATAGGCGCCTAAGATAGCCCCACCGATAACGACCGCCCAGATAAAACCGGCCAGATTCAATCCGTTCCCTAGATTCGCTCCTACACTCATGCTGGCCGAGAAGAAGGTAAACCCGAGCATGATCACGAACATCGGCCAGAAGCCTTTCCGTGCTGTCTGCGGAACCGCCTCCAGCGAATAGTCGCTGTCTACGTGGGTGGTGGTGTTTTTGTCCATAACCGGACCTCCAGAATGACAAGGTAATGCACCTCTGCGCATCTGGGTGTCCAGGTATACCGGTAAATTTATGCAGTGTCAACTCATGTTCTTGCAGATCCGTCGGCGCGGGGACCGCTCGGGTCACGGGTACTCATCATCTGTACTTCGGCGACACCCCCTCCGTCGTTCCACACCTTGAGCGTGCCGTCTTCCTGCTCAATGAGCGCTTGAATGATGGTGAGACCGTACCCATAGCCTTCTCCCCGGCAAATGTGCTCGGGAAAACCCGGACCAGGATCCCGAACAACTATTCGAACCGTGTTGTGCTCGTGATTTGTCACTGAGACTTGGAGCGAGACACCTCGGTTCTCGGGAATCGCATACTTCACGGCATTCGTAATGAGCTCGTTAATGATAAGTCCAAGAGACACCGCCGCCCGCGGGGCGAGCGTGAAGTGGTCACACCGACAGACGACGCGAACGGCATCGGGAATCGACGTCCCGCGCAGGCCGTCAATCAGTTCATCAACGAGTCGCCCTCCATCGACGGTATCGGAGTCGTGATTTCCATGAAGTCGCGAGTACACGTGATTCACCGCCAGCACCCGATCCGCCGCCTGCAGGAGCGATGACCGCACGTGCGCGTGTTCCGCGGTACGGGCCTGCAAGGAAAGCATCGAATGGACAAAATTCATGTCGTTCTTCACGCGGTGACGCAGCTCATGCATCAGCGCCTCCTGGTGCTGTAAATGCCGGTAGAGTCTATCGATTTCAGATTCCGGGGGATCCCGCTCTTCCAGGAGAACCGCAGCCCCCACAAAATCTCCGGCGGGCGTATAGAACAAAGATACCGTGGCTGTGCACGGGTGATGCGCCGAGTCAACCGCGAGGTGACACACATCACAGGTAACCCCGTCGCGGCCGGCGATGACGGCTTCATGAATCACGGATCGTACGGAACAGCCGGCGTGTTCAGAGAACAGATCAAGCAGGTGGTGGTGTCCCGCGCGGGTCACGTGCTCAAACATGACACCGTGCAGCACACCACTTCCGGCAATCAGATTCAATTGAGCGTCAGTCTTCAGGAGTAGGTGCATCTCCGGCCTCCCCGGGTTCCACACGGATGATGTTCTTGGACGACAGAAGCGTAAGTACGCGGCCCACCACGTCATCACGGGAGCGCACACGAAACACGATCTCCGATTGAGCCGCCCGACCAGCCACCCGCAGGAGTACGGGAACAACCCTCAAACTCACCTCCAACGCGCCGCTGATATCAACCATGACCGAGGCCGCGCCGTCATACAACGCAGCGTAGAGTTCCTCTTGAAGACGGTCTACCTCACCCCGCGTCACCGAGCCGGTCACGGTAACCGTGAGATCCGCTGGCCCGGAACGAGACGTGGTACAGATCAAGCGGACTCCCTATCCCGCGGATCACGGGGCTGAACGCGAAGACAATGCCTGAAACAACCGTCATGGCTACGGCAAATTTCGAAATAATGTCTCATCTGCGACACCTGATACCATTTATGCGAATCATATAACCCATACACGATTTCCGCAAGCTATCTGTTCCCCCACCGGACGGTGCGTGTTCTATACATTGGTTTCACAGGCGTCTTGCGATACACTGATATCGGCCGTGGTACGGAGGCCCCCATCTACAGACCTCCCCGTCTACAACGGCACAGACAATCCACGAGCATATACACAGAGGGGTACACGTCCCCCGATCTGGCGTGGATTATGTGGAGCTATGGCAGAGATGAACGTATTCTTACGAAATGTGGCCACGGCCCTCTCTGAAAAACACATGACGCGCGTGGACCTCGCGCG
This sequence comes from Alkalispirochaeta sp., assembly GCA_048614515.1. Taxonomy (GTDB): domain Bacteria; phylum Spirochaetota; class Spirochaetia; order DSM-27196; family Alkalispirochaetaceae; genus Alkalispirochaeta. The sequence goes on from JBMCMH010000150.1 coordinate 3,189, forward strand.
AGGGGCAGGGATCGCGGTGAGCACGATAAACAACTGGTACGCGTCCGACCGCTATCCGCGGCTCGATCATGCCGCTCGGATCGCGGAGACGTTGGAGATATCCTTAGACCGCCTATCCCAGACGCCCATGAGCAGTTGGGACGTGCGGTTTCAGAATCTCATGAAGCAACTGGATGAGGAAGATACCGCCATCGTGTGCGATATTATGTCCGTCCTCATTGAACACCGGGCGTCTCGCCCGTCGGATGAATAGCTGGATCGTCCCCTGAGGCGGCCGGCGGAGTATCGTCGCGTCCCGTTCGTCGGTACCATGTGCCCACCCGCCCGGTCGCGCGCCGTTCCGGCTGCGGCGCGCAGATGTTTCGTTGGTTTTATGCCGGAGCGGACGGCGCTCGCTTGGCCTGGTCATCCTTCTTTTTCTTGGAGACCTGGTCCCGTTTCACTTCTTTCTGTTTCTGCGCCTTGGATCTGCTCTTCTTTCCGCCCTTGTCGCCCATAGTATTGCTCCTTGTGTGGCACTATGCGTATATGATACGGCTTTTTCCGACTCCGGGCGTGGGCACGGCACCAATTCCCTACTCCACCACCTCCGGCTCACCCACATACAACACCGTCAATCCGGGCCCACGGGGCACGGTGTAGGTTTCTCGCCCACCGAGCATAGCAGTGTCATGCGTAACCGAAACTTCCCCTGACGACCCGAACGGAACGTAGACCGGCGTCTCCCGGGTCTCGCCGGTACCACCAATGGTTACCCGCTCATCCTCACCGACGATCAGGAGCGCCGGCTCCCCTTCCTCCCAGCGCCGTTCGGCGTAGTCGATCGCTGCCGCCTGGACGGAAGTTCGAAACGGAGAATCCTCGTAGTCTCGCCAAATCCGGCCGGGACGAGTCAGGGAGCGAACGCGACTGTAGAGGGCGATCGGGACGAGCACACCGCTGGCAAGCCCCGCGTAACTGGCCACCTCATACACGCCGAGCAGCGTATCCGCCTGCTCAACGCTGCTTCTGGCATCGGTGGCGTCTTCCACCGTGGTGGCGGCGTTGTACCGATCAAGTTCCTCGTCGATCGTGTCGCGCTGTTGCGGCATCGCCACCAGTTGGAGGTAGCTGCCGCCCAAAAATCCTGCAGTTCCGATGGTGCCGGCTACCCAATGCCAGAAGGGGCGTCGGCGCCGCACCGCTCGATCGTAGCGCCGGGTGAACTGGCGGGTGTCGGTGGTAATATCGTTGTAGGGCGCCACGATCTTTCCGCGCCGTACCAATCGCGCATTGGTCAAGGACAGCATGACGTTAATTCGTTGGATCTGTTCAAACTCGTCGCGGTCAAACGCGGCGCGCCGCAAGACCAGCAGATTGTAGAGGATCGCCCCACTCCGGCGGGCATCAAACAACAACTGCTCCGTCTCGGGGTCTGTTCGATCGCTCGCCAGCAGTTCGTAGATCTTATCCGAGAGGGGATCAACAAATTGCCGAACCACGTCCCGGGACGCCTCGTTTGACTGGGAGGCGGGAATCGCGAAATCGGTGGCGGCCATCTCCGGAATCATACCGACAAGCTCAAATCGCTCTTGCAAGTGCGCCAGCGTGCCTTCCCCACCCGAGAGCGCCGACGGCGCCACGGACAGGATCGTTTCCAGCTCCGCCACGTCTCCGGGTACCGTCTCGAGGCCGGTGGCGTCATCCAGGCGTTCCCGGATTCGATCGGCCAGCTCCGCCGCCCGGGCGCGCTCAGCGTCGGTCGCGGCGGGAACCTCGATCGCCACGGAGATCGTGTCCCCCTCATCCAGCGTGAATTGCTCCCGGAAGATCTCCCGTTCGATCCCGGAGACCAGCTGCGTAATGCGAATCGTCCGCGTACCGATAAGCACCCGATCGATTGCGCGCACATCCTCCCCAGCCAAAGACCCGTCCAGATATACCCGGTAGGTAAAGGCGCCATCAGGAACAAACCGGATCGACCCGAAGCCAACCCGTACTCCCGAGAACGCTGACACCGCTTCCGCCACCAACTCATCGGCAGCATCAAACACGCCGAACAGACTCGTAGACTCCGTTTCAGTGGTGGTGGTCACCGCCTGTTCTTGCCGGTCATACACGGAGAGCGAAAAATCAAACACGCCGTCATCGTCCCGGGTGACCCGCCCAAACAAAACGCTCTCCACGGCAAGCTCTTCCGCGAGGGTGGCCGCCAGCTCCTCCAGGGGCAACTCCTGCTGTTCAGGTGAGAGCTCCGGCATTTCCACCGGCTCGTACTGACCGAGCAGATCCACGGTGAGCCCGATCGTGTCACTGGTGGTGGTGGCTACCGCATCGTTCTGAGCCTGCCCCGTGGCGTTGGCAAAAGGAATCACCAGAACGCGCGGGAGTCCCTCGCCCACCCCATCAGATTGCCCCTCCGAATCGGCGCCGGCGTCCTGCGCAAACAGCGCGGATTCCGCTGCGCCCAGCAGCAGCACCACCACCCATGCCTTCACGATCAATGTAACTTTTTCACGTTTCATGTACATGTTTCCTTAC
>JBMCMH010000151.1:0-5706 GCA_048614515.1 Alkalispirochaeta sp.
AAGTCCGTGACGGCGCTCTCCGTGTTGGGCCTGGTTCCCACTCCTCCCGGCCGCATCATGAACGGAAGCATTCGCTACTACGGAGAAGAACTCATTGGGTCGCGTATCGAGCGATTGCGTCACTACCGCGGTAATCGGATCGCCTACATCTTCCAGAACCCCATGACCAGCCTCAACCCGTTGATTCGCGTGGGCGAACAGATCGCGGAGTCGGTTCGCTATCACCAGGGGATTGGTCGGGGCGCCGCCCGGGCGCGGGCGTTGGAACTCATGCACAAAGTGCAGATTCCGGACGCCGAGGCGCGCCTGGATAGCTTTCCCCATGAGCTCTCCGGAGGTATGCGGCAGCGGATCGGTATCGCGGTGGCGCTGGCCAACGATCCGGATGTGATTATCGCCGACGAGCCCACCACCGCGCTGGATGTAACGATCCAGGCGCAGATCCTAAAACTGTTGGACAGCCTCCGGCAGACGGAGGGGGTGGCGCTGATCTTCATTTCCCATGATTTCGGCGTCATTAGTGAAGTCTGTGATCGCGTGGTAGTGATGTACGCCGGTCAGGTTGTTGAATCGGGCACCGTGGATGAGATCTACCGCCGGCCTCTGCACCCCTATACCCGCCGGCTTATGGAGTGTGTACCACGATTGGGGGAGCGTTCGCGAACACTCGCAGCGATCCCCGGCCTTCCCCCCGCGCTGGACGATCTCCCTACGGGGTGTCGCTTTGCGGATCGCTGCGACATGGTGATAGACGCGTGCCGCGCCGCGCCGGTGGCACTCCATGCGGTAGAAAATCGTGAGGTGCGGTGCGTTCGGGTGGAGGGGGCCGAGGTATGACGCGGAATGCGGAAGTACTGGTGGATATGCAGGCGGTGGAACGTACTTTTGGCGGTGAGCGTCGGTTTCTCGCACCCCGGGCTCCCACGATCCACGCAGTGAACGGGATCGATCTCCAACTGCGCCGGGGCGATGCGCTGGGGGTCGTGGGAGAATCGGGGTGTGGTAAGAGCACCGTAGCGCGGATGATTATGGGAATCATCCCTCCTACCGCCGGGAAGATTACATATCGTGGGGAAGATCTCACCCAGTTGCATGGTGCCGACCGGCGCCAGATATACCGTAAGATTCAGTTCGTGTTCCAGGACCCTCAGAGCTCGCTGAACCCCCGCAAGACGGTGCGAGAAATTCTGCACGCACCGATGCGGCACCTTTTGAACCTAAATCCGGAGCAGCGGGAGCGGAAAGCGCGGGAACTCATGCAGCGGGTGAACCTTCGAGAAGAGTTTCTCGACCGCCATCCCCACGAGTTTTCCGGAGGGCAGGCGCAGCGGATCGGGATCGCCCGCGCTCTATCGGTGGACCCGGAAATTCTGATACTGGATGAGCCGGTGAGTGCGCTGGATGTGTCAATTCAGGCGCAGATCTTGGAGTTGTTGCGGCGACTCAAGGATGATCTGGGGCTCACCTATCTGTTCATCAGTCACGATTTGGCGGTGGTGGACTACCTCTGCGAACGGGTGGCGGTGATGTATCTGGGGACAGTAGTTGAGCAGGGTTCCGTGGAAGAGATCTTTGAGATGCCCCGGCATCCGTACACGCACGTGCTGCTTGCCAGTGTGCCCGAGCCCGGGCAACAGCGGCCCCCGCGATTGGAATTGTCGGGTGAGCTCCCTAATCCCTCGAACCTACCGCGGGGCTGCAATTTCGCGCCCCGCTGCTATCGCGCCACCGATCGGTGCCGCGCGGAGGAGCCGGACCTTGCTCGGTATGGACCGCGCGGTACACACCAGGCGGCGTGCTTTTTTGCGGATGACCCTCAGCCGCCGGTGGTGTAAGCTACAGGCGTGAACGATAAGAGTGATGCCCCCCCAGAGCTAACCGCGTATCGCGAGACGTTGGATCGACTGGATGCCGCCCTGGTGTATCTGCTGGCGGAACGGTTTACCGTGACGGAGCGGATCGGGCAGTTAAAGTCTCAGCTCAATGTGCCCCCTCTCGATGCCCGGCGGGAGCAAGCCCAGGTGGAACGCTTGCGAGAAATAGCGATGGCTGCCGGGCTCAATCCCGACTACGCGGAGCGAGTCTTTCTTACCGTTACTACGGTAGTGAGGGAACGTCACGAGGAGATTCGGCGTCGCCCCGAACCTCGGCGGTAGCGGCACTCTATCGGCCGGTACCGCGTTCCGTTCACGAAACGGGTGGCCGACAGCAGGCGCCGATCCGTACGTACCGACAACGATCTTCTCAACTGCTTTCTTCTTCTCCTTCGACCTCGGTTTCATCCTCCGGATTGACCGGTTTGTTGGCGGCTATGAGCGCCCCCAACGGGTCTTCACTGTCCACAAACTCGCGGATCCGAAAGAATTTTGGGCTGTCCCGGTTGGTGGTATCGTGCTCGGTGACACTCCGCCGTTGGTAGTCGTGGAGATTCTGAAGCTCGCCGTAGAGCCGGGAGAAACGATCGTGCCACTGCAGCGCCTGCTGCTGGTGTTGGGCAAGATAGTCAATCAGCTCCGCCCGATCCACCGTGCGAATGCGCTCTTCCGCTTCCTGGGGATCATCGCAAATCCCGACCAGCAAGGAGTGCCATACGGCGAAGTACACTTTCTGCGGCGTCTGGTTACACGTCGGACAATAGAGATCTTCCCGGATCACTCCACTTACGATCGGTGTGCCGGTAATCATATCACCGACTGCGTACTCGCGGAGTCCCGGTTCAAACGCTTTGGTCTGGACTTGATCAATTTCTGCTCCGCAATTGCCACACCGGCGAGCGGGTGTCATGAAAACCGTATCGAATAATCCCATACTTAAAGAATAGTAGCACCGTCGCGGGAGAGCAACTGTTTCAATACGAAACCACGGACTGGGACGCAGAGAATTCTCCGTCCCAGTCGCGACTTCGCGCCGTTCTATCGGAAGTTCTCAAACGGCTCCGGGCGGTTCCCGAGAATCGAATCGATCCGCTCCATCACAGCGTCGTCCAACTTTGGATAGAGGTCGAGCGCCTTCATGTTTTCCGCAACCTGATCCGGTTTGGAGGCGCCGGTAATGACGGTGCTCACGTGAGGATTCTTGAGTGTCCACGCCAACGCCAACTGCGCTAACGTCGCCCCCAGTTGATCCGCCACCGGGCGGAGCTTTTCCACCGTGTCGATCCGCCGTTTGCCGTCGGCCGTCTCATAGCGTTCCTTCAGCCATTCATACCCGGGGAGGGTGAGCCGACCTTCCTTGATGCCTGCTCCGTACTTGCCGGTAAGAACGCCGGAGGCCAGCGGACTCCAAATGGTGGTTCCCAGCCCGTAGTCGCGGTAGAGCGGACCGTATTCGATTTCCACGCGCCGGCGGTGAAACATGTTGTATTCCGGTTGTTCCATGGTGGGAGGATTGAGGCCCAAGCGGTACGCCACCTCGTATGCCTGCCGCAACTCCTCGGCGTTCCACTCACTGGTCCCCCAGTAGAGCGCCCACCCGCGGTCGATGACGTGGCTCATGGCGCGCACCGTCTCCTCAATTGGTGTCTCCCGGTCGGGACGGTGACAGAAGACCAGGTCCACATAGTCCAGTTGCAGCCGATCCAGCGCCGCGTGAACGCCCTCCACGATGTGTTTGCGCGACAGGCCTCGATCATTGGGACCGGTGCCACCCCAAAAGATCTTCGTAGATACGACATAGTCTTTCCGGGCAAGTCCCAACTTCTTGATCGCCTTACCCATGACGATCTCCGACTGCCCTTTCTCATATGCCTCGGCGTTGTCAAAGAAATTCACCCCATGATCCAGGGCGACCTTCATCTCGTCCGCCGCAAGGTCGACGTCAACCTGTTTGCCGAACGTCACCCATGATCCGAAGGATAGGGCCGATACGTTGAGCCCCGAGGCTCCGAGTTTTCGGTATTCCATAGTAATAGCTCCTTATTGTGTGATGTGTTACTCACAAAGGTACTCACAGGACCGGCTCATCGGTAAGGGGTGGCGATCTTGGGGGATCGCGGTGTAGCGTGCGGGACCCGTCGTGGTGTACTCTTGGCCCATGCATCGACACGGCTTGTACTTACCGGGAACTCGAGTTCTTACGGCAGCAGTAGTACTTATCGTGCTGATTGCCGCGGGAACGATAGGCTACGTCCTGATTGAAGGGTGGTCCGTGTCTGAGAGCCTGTACATGACGGCCATCACCCTTACCACGGTGGGATTTGGGGAGGTTCGCCCCCTGTCGGCAGCGGGTCAGTATTTCACGATAGGGTTCTTGGTTGTGAGCGTGGCCACGGTGGGATACTCCCTGTCCACCGTGCTCAACTATCTGTTCGGGGGACAAATCGTCTCAAAAATGCAGGAGCGTCGCATGGAACGAACACTGAAGCGAATTCAGAACCACTATATCGTCTGTGGCGCCGGTGACATCGGCCGGGAAGTGGTAACTGAGTTTCTCCAAGCCGGAACGCCGGTGGTGGTCATAGAACGAGATCCGGAGCATTCAGAGCTTGTCGACATCGAAGAGGTGCCGGTGGTGCACGGAGACGCCTCGGAAGAGGGGGTCCTGCATCTGGCGAGAATCGAGGAGGCGAAGGGTCTGGTAGCGGTGCTCCCGTCCGATGCCGATAACGTGTTCGTCACGCTCACCTCCCGGCAGCTCAATCCGCAGCTCACCATAATTGCAAAAGGAACTGACGCCCATGCGACGGCTAAACTGAAGCGCGCCGGCGCGGATCGTGTCATTACGCCGTCAAAAATCGCCGGGCGCCGCATCGCGTCGTCGATTCTTAGGCCGTCGGTAGTTAATTTTCTGGATGTCATCGTAGATGATTCTGAGATGGCCATGCGGATGGAGGAATTTGCCGTGGCGGAAACCTCCACTCTGGCGGGAAAAACGCTGCGCGACGCAAACATCGGGAGTCATACCGGAGCAATCGTCTTGGCGATTACCGACTCCTTCGGCAATACCCGTACCGACGCCACGCGCTCCGGACTTTCCTCCGTGACGATTCATCCCGGCGACCGCATAATCGGCCTCGGGAGCGAAGAGCAGCTTCGGGGATTGGAAGTACTGGTCAAATAACATGGAGCCGGACCGGTACCTGCCCGAGCCCCGTGCTTCCGGGCTACCGCGATGCTGCTGCTGCGGTAATCTCCCGGGCCGCGTCCAACTCGTCCTGGATGATCGTGTGGCCAATATTTGGGTAGATCCGCTCAGTCACGTCCGCTCCCAGCCCGCGGAGGACGTGTGTCGTTTCATGTACGCGTTCCACCGGGATATGGAAATCGGTATCGCTACAACCCACGAAGGCGGGAGTTCCCTTTAAATCACCCTCATAGTGGAATTGGGTGTCCAACGGGCCGATCAAACCGCCACTGAATACCAGAATGCCCCCGTAGCGCCGCGGATTTCTCGCGGCGTACTCCGAGCTGAGGCATGCCCCTTGGGAGAACCCGGCAATTACTACCCGCTCCGGGGGTATGCCGCGCGCGGAAAAACCTCGCACGATATCATCGATCACCTGCAACGCGGAACTCAGAAACGGTTCGTTCTCCTCGATCGGCTCGATGAACCGTCGTGGATACCAGGTGTTGGAGAGCGCCTGGGGAATATGTACGGCCATATGCTCGGTCATCAGCGCCTCGCCCAGGGGGCGCATACTCTCCGCGTCGGCCCCGCGGCCGTGAATGAGAATGAGGGCGGACGTTGCGTGGTCACTATCGGCACCGA
>JBMCMH010000152.1:0-5642 GCA_048614515.1 Alkalispirochaeta sp.
CAGCCGCGGGAGGGTTCCGGTGGGGCGCGTCTTGTCGCATACTCACGGTATGAAAACGATTCTGTGTTTTGGTGATTCCAATACGTGGGCATACATCCCGGGGAGTGACGGCGGACGGGCGTCGCTGGACGATCGCTGGCCGAGTGTTCTCGCGGCCACGTTGAACGCCCCGGCCGGAGAAGAGCGAGCCGGGGAGCAGCGCGCCTATCAGGTGATCGCCGAGGGTCTCAACGGCCGGACCACGGTGTTTGATGATCCCTTCTCGCCGGGCCGGTCGGGGATCGCCGCGTTGCCGATGCTGCTCGATACGCATGCGCCCCTCGATCTGGTGATTATCATGCTGGGTACCAACGACACCAAAAACTTCTTTGGAGCCAGCGCCGAACAGATCGCCCTCGGTATGGAGCGCCTGGCGGAGGCGGTGGCGGTAAGCGAAGCGGGTCCGGTGAATGATTCGGGAACGACGGAGGGTCCCGGGGCCGCAGGCGGCCATGACGTTGCCTCGGGGCCGGCCTGGCCGCCGGCGCGGTCGGTACCGCGGCTCCTTATTGTGGCGCCGGCACCGATTGGAGACCTGAACGACGATATGCGACCACACTTTGCCCCGCAGGAGCGCGCCACGGCGGTGTCTCGGGAGTTGGCCGGCGTGTACCGAAAGCTGGCTGAGCAGCTGGGCGCTGAGTTCTTTGATGCCGCTCCGGTGGCGGAGGTGGGGTCCGATGGTGTCCATCTGACTGTTGCCGGACAACGCTCGCTGGGAGTGGCGCTGGCGGAGCAGGTGCGGGAGCTCATGGGCGGCTGACGGGGCGTCGCGGGATGGATGGAGCCGGCGGCTCAGGATGGGTCCGGCGCCGCGCGTCGTGCGTCGTGCGTCGTATTCGCGGCTGGGGCTTACCCGGTGAGGACTTCCACCGAGAGCCCTGAAACCGAGCTGAAGGCCCCGTCCAGCGTGACGAGGGTCAACGAGTCGGCAATGGCGAATGCTGCCAGATAGCGATCCATCCATACCTTCGGCGAATATGATTGAACGTTCGTGAGTCGGCGCCAGAGGTGTTCCAATCCCAAGGGCTCCGACCAAAACGAAAATCGATCGTCCTCCATCATCGTATCGTAGACGTTCCACGCCTGGGAGAGGGTCAACGATTCATCTCCAAAGAGGGCCGGATTGGTCGCGAGGCGAAGGAAACCGGACTGAGTAACACGACACACTCGGCAGTCACTGCCGCGCTCGATCCACTCGGCGGCCACAGCGTGGTGTTGGTGCGCTTCAAAGGTGAGCGCCAGCAGAACGTTGATATCAGGAAGATATGTCGGCATCTTCCACTTCCATGATCTGAGCGATGCGGTCGGAGGTGACGTGTGCCCACCCTGGGCGGGATGAGGGAACGATCGGAAAACGTACACGTCGTGGCCGGATAGTGACCGTGGCTGATTCCAGTTCGTGCTCCAACGCCCGAGTAATCAGCGCTTTCAACGTGATTCCCCGCAGAGACGAAAGAGCTTTCGCATGCCGAAAGAGCTCATCCGGCAGATCGATCGACGTACGCATATTAGTATAATAACATAAAAACATATCGGCGGCCAGGGCGGGTGCGTCCCGTGCTGGTTCCGCCCGCCTATCGCCCGCGCCGTTCCGGGTTTACACTGATTGTATGAAGACAAAATTTGGATGGGGAATTATCGGAACCGGCGGCATCGCCGCGCTGCAAGTTAAGGATCTGATTACGGCGGGCCTCCATGTGGCGGCGGTTGGGTCGCGCTCGCAGAAAACGGCGGAGGCCTTCGGTGATCGGTTTGAGATTCCGAAGCGCCATGGCAGCTACGAGGCGCTGGTGGCGGACTCCACGGTGGATATCGTCTATGTGGCGACGCCGCACCCGATGCATGTGGATAATGCAGTGCTGGCGATTGAGGCGGGCAAGCACGTGCTGGTGGAGAAGGCCTTTACGGTGGATGCGGACGAGGCGCGCCGCATCGCTGATGCCGCCCGGGGGAACGATGTATTCGTCATGGAGGCGATGTGGACGCGCTTTCTCCCGAGCATCGTTCGCGCCGTTGAACTGATTCGATCCAACGCGATCGGAGAGCCGCGGGTGCTGCTGGCCGACCACAACCAGTACATTCCGTATTCCAAGGCGGCCCGGCTTCATGAGCCGGAGCTCGGGGGTGGCGCGCTTCTGGACCTGGGCGTCTATCCGATCTCCTTCGCCTCCTATCTCTTTGGTCGCCCCAAGACGGTTACCGCCAAGGGGACGCTCACCGAACTCGGCGTGGATGAGCTCACGGCGATGATCTTCGAGTATGAGACGGGGGCCCAGGCGTCGATGCACACCGGGTTTCTCACAGCGGGACCAAACGTGGCGTCGGTGATCGGTACGGAAGGTCGTATTGATATCGACGCGGTGTGGTACACCCAGACCGGTTTTACCCACTACGACCAGGCCGGCGCGGTCGTCGAGCGCTACGACGAGAAGATCGAGGGCCGGGGCATGCAGTACCAGGCGCTGGAGGTGGAACGGTGCATTCGCGAAGGGCTCACCGAGAGTCCGGTGATGCCGATCAACGAATCGATAGAGATTATGGCGACGATGGATGAGATTCGGCGGCAGATTGGGGTGTCCTACTCCTGACCCGCCGGGTGATCCATAGGTATGCCACAATTCCGGCCCCCACGTTTCCCACAGAGACGCCCCAGAACAGGCCCGGTAACCCCCCAAGGGCGCGGCCCGTCCACGCCAACGGTATGAGAAAGACAAAGAGGCGGGTGGCGGCAACGGCTGCCGCCCGGCCCGGCGTGTGGAGGCCGTTAAACGCTGCCGCCGCGAGATTCACGATGCCCAGTAGCCCGTAACTGAGGGCTACGATCCGCAAGTACTGGACGGTTACCGTTACCACCGCCGGGTCGTTGTTAAAGGCGCGGGCGATCGGCGGGGCCGCCGAGAGAAACACCACCAGCACCATGGCGCCCCACGCTAAGGAGAACACCGAGGCTACTCGCACGCCGCTCCCGATACGCTCCTGTTTCCCGGCCCCCAGGTTCTGGCCCACGAAGGGTGTCACGATCATGGACAGCGCCAGCGTAAAGACCAAGGCAAACGACTCGATTCGGGTGGCAGCCCCAAACCCCGCCACCGCCGCTGTGCCGAACTGCGAAACCATGCGGGTCACCACACCCATTGAGATCGGCAGCAGGATATTGGCCCCTGCCGCGGGGACTCCGATCTTGAGAATCCGGCCCCAGGTGGTGGCGACCTCGCGCCACGAACCCAGGCGGCGTGTAATGAGACGCTCCCGAAGGCCGATCACCGCGAAGATGATGATGAAACTGGACCCGCGGGCGATCACCGTCGCCCAGGCGGCTCCGGCGATCCCCATTTCCGGAAACGGACCCACTCCAAAGATCAGCAGGGGGTCCAGACCGATATTGAGCAGGACCGTGGATGTCAGCACCATTCCGGGAATCGTGGTGTCTCCGGTGGATTGGAGCACGTTCATGCCGATCATCGGCAGCACCACAAACGGCAGTCCCACAAACCACACCACCATGTACTCCCGGATCAAGGGAAGCGTTGTGGCATCGGCTCCCATCACGCGAAAGAGCGGATCGATGAACAGCAGGCCGGTAACCGCCAGCGCCATGGTAAGGGTGAACGCCAGCAGGTGCGCCCGGGTGGCAATCTCGGCAGCGACCGCCCGGTTGCCGGCGCCCAGCTCGTGCGAGACGCGGGCGGAGGTGCCGATTCCCATGCCCATAGCAAGACCTCCGGAGATGAGTACCACGGGAAAGGAAAAGCTCATCGCCGCCAGCGGGAGTGCACCAAGCCGGCCGACAAAATAGGTGTCGGCCAGATTGAACAGAACGATGCTCATCGTACCGGGAATCATCGGCAGGACGAGACGAAACAGGGTGGGTGCCACGGGATCGTGGGTCATTGAGGGTCTGGGCATGAGGTTCCTTGTGGTGATGCGGAAGGGTGGGAGGCGATCGCCCGGTGTAGGGCCCTAAGGCCGACGCCCAGGGCCTCCTCTTCTTCCGAGGTGAGTTGCTTCAGGAGTTCTTCGACCCGGGCACGGGCCATCGATCGTACCGTTTCCAGAACCGAAGTGCCGGTGGCGGTTATTGCAACGGTGATCGAGCGTCGGTCGTGTTCCGAGCGGGTCCGAGTAACCCATCCTCGCTGCTGCAGAGTGGCCACCGTCCGGGACATGGTGGGCATGCGCACCGAGTGCAACGTGGCCAGCTCGTGGAGTGCCCGGGGCGATTCATGTAGCGCCCGCAACAGACCAAAGTGAGTCCCGTTGTCGATCGGCGAGTGGTGTCTGAGGTAGCTGATCACGAAATCCATGAACGCCGGCGAAGTCTCCAGGAGGAGTTCCGCCGGCGATTGCGAGAAATCCGCGTCGCGGGGTGTGCTTCGGTCCGTATGCATAATTAGTTCGCAGTGCTAACTATATTGACATTGCATCCGCTGCGTCAATATGCTGCCGTCATGGCATACGTAGTGATCGGCGGCACCGGCCAGGTGGGATCCGCCTGTGTTCAGGAGCTCCTCGCCCGGGGTGAACGGGTGCGTGTACAGTCCCGAGACCCGGAAAAACACCGCCACCAGTTTCCCCAGGCGGAATGGTACCGTCTCGATCTCCAGCGGGACATTCCCACGGCCGATTTCTGGGCCGATGTGGACGCGATGCTCCTGGTACGCCCGCCGGCGATCAGCGATGTCCGGCGTCATATCGTGCCCCTCCTGGAGTCGGCTCGCGCCGCGGGGGTGGCCCACATCGTGTTCCTATCCGTACTCGGGGCGCACCGCATACCGATGATCCCTCATCACAAGATCGAACGGGAGATCACGCGCCTGGGGTTTACGGCGGATTTCCTCCGGGCGGGGTTCTTTATGCAGAACCTGGTGTCCCCGCTGGGTGACTGGATTCGCGAAGAGCGCAGGATTGTGGTGCCGGCGGGAAACGGAGCGGCAAGCTTTGTGGACGCCCGCGATATCGGCGTAGCGGCGGCGCGGCTCCTCACCGGCGAGGTTCCCCTAGGTGGGCGTTCCCGGCGGGCATGCGTCGGTCACGACGTGACCGGTCCCCGAGCGATGACTCACGGAGAGGTTGCGTCAATAATGTCCGAAGAGTTGGGCCGGCCGATCGAGTACACAGCGCCCGGATACTTTGAGTTTATCCGCGCCGCCGTAGACCGCGGATGGGAGAAGCCCTACGCGCGGCTGGTGGCGCGGTTGTACCTGACGATACGCCTTGGGTTGTCACAGCGGGTCACGGAGGACGTGCCGACGATTCTCGGAGAAGATCCGCGAAGCATGCGCGATTTCATCCGCGATTATCGTGACGGCTGGCTGCATACGGTGGGGAAGTAAAAGACGGGAAGCCCCCGAAGGGGCCCACCCCGTAGGAACAAGCGTATCGCGCGACGGTATTCGTGTCAATAATATCGATAAAAAAATACTGATAAACTACGCGTTGCCGGTGATGATGTTTCGGCGGTGTTCTGCGGCTTTTTTGAGCCATGCCGGAAGCTCCGGCTGGGAGAGAATACGGTCAACCAGGGGTGAGGCCTCATCGTAGCGCTCGTCGTTGATGTACTGCGCGGACAGAGCGTGCAAAGTGAGTATGTCCTGCGGACT
>JBMCMH010000153.1:0-5591 GCA_048614515.1 Alkalispirochaeta sp.
CGTTTTCGTCGATCATCAAGCGGCACCTGAAGTTCCCGCTCCACAGTGGAAACCAATGCGTCGCCGCGCCCAAACATCTCTTCCAAACGAATCGCCAACGCGTACAGGAGGTGCCGTTCCGTAACGCTCCCCCCCCGGTCGGCCCAACTCAAGGGCAATACATCTGAGTCGTAGTCAAGAGGATCAATGCCGGCGCCCCGCAGAATAGTATTAAGCCCGTCAAGCTGTCTCCGGTTCCGCTCGTGCCGGACCTGCTGCAACGGTTCCAGGTAGGCGCGAAGGCGGGTCACTCCGCTCCGCGGAACGCCGTGCAAGACCATGTAGGCGATCCCCACAGAGTCGGGGTTGTTCAGACGTCGATCACCGAATTTGGTTTCCCCAAAGCTCACCCGGAGCTCCGCCCCCACCGTTGACCCGATCCCCAGGACGGCGGCGGCATCGGTAAGTTCTTCCGCCGCGCCGATTGAGTCATGATCCACCGAACCCACCGCCATAAGGCCGCTCTTGCGCGCCATGTACGCCGCGGTAGTGGGAGAATAGGGACTGAACGAGTAGTGAGTATGAACGTGATTATTAACCTCTTCCGACGGGGCGACATCACGAATACCTTCAATGTTCTGCGTAACGACGGTTCTCAGCGCGTGCAGCCGAGCAGACTGCTCCTCGGCTTCAAGCTGATTGAGCGTGCCATTCATGACTGTAGGAGCTCCTTGTGGTGCTATTGATTGTTCTTTAACGCCGAGACAACTTCGGACAGGACCGATTCCGCCCGATCATTGGGAACCTGACACGTGCCGGCGTTGGCGTGTCCACCCCCACCGTAACTCAACATCAGAGTCCCGATGTTAACATTGCACGTCCGATTGAAGATCGATTTTCCCACTGTGAGCACGGTGTTCTGTCGCTTAAAGCCCCATATCACCTGCACCGACACGTTGCACTCGGGAAATAGCGCGTACTTCACAAACCGATTACCGGCATAGATCGTTTCCTCTCCGCGAAGATCCACGATCAAAACGTTGCCGTCCATCCGGGCCGCGTGGGTAATCTGCTCCTTAAAGCGATCCTTGTGCTCGAAGTAGAGCTCCACCCGTTCCGCCACATCCGGCAGCCGCAAAATATCGTCGATGTCGTGATCGATACAGTAGTCGATCAGATCCATCATGAGCTGGTAGTTGGAGATCCGGAAATTGCGGAACCGCCCCAATCCGGTGCGGGCATCCATGATAAAATTCAGCAGGTTCCAGTCTTCCGGTTCCAACACCTCGTCTTTGGTAAAATCGGCGGCGTCGCCCTTGTCTACCGCCTCGAGCATGGCGGGACTCAGTGACGGGAACGCCTCCGCCCCTCCATAGTAGTTATAGACGACCCGGGCAGCACTGGGGGCATCGGGATCGATAATGTAATTGTCCTTCTCCCCTACCCGTTCCACTTCTGAGTAGTGGTGATCAAAGGCCAAGTGCACACCGTCCACATACGGAAGATTGGTGGTGATATCATCACCGGATATCGCGATAAGACCGTCCTGCATGTCTTTTGGATGCACGAACTTAATCTCATCAATGAGACCTTTGGCTTTCAGGAGCACTGCGCACACAAGACCGTCGAAATCACTCCGTGTGACCAGCCGGTACTTTTTATCACCGTCCATAGTTCCTCCGCATTCGCGGCAAGTGTATCCGAGAAAACGTCATTCCTCAAGCGAAAGAGCCGTTTCCCCTTGGTCCGACCCCAGCACCACGGTAGAATACCACCATGAGTACCAATGAGGCACATGCAGTGGATTCGGCAACGCGGCACCGAATGGAGCAATTGGGCATTGACGTCGAACGTTCTCAGGAGATTCTTGCGGCATTGAATCGGGGTGCGTATGACGACGTTGAGCCCCTGGAAGCCGGCGGTATACCCGAAATGGATGGTTCGACGATCATCGATCGCCGGGGAAGCTCGTCTCTCACGCTCCCAGACGACGCCTATCGGTCCCGCATGGCGGAGCTGGCCCCGGAACTACCCGCGGAGAAGTTCGGCACGGTGGAGAACGGTGTACGCCGTTTAGACAACGCCGACCTGGAGACGATCGGCGTCCTTCTGTATCCCTATGTATCGTATGGCGTGCTCAACGGCGGGAGCGCCACCAGCTATGCCGATGTTCACAAGAACCGATCCTACGACGAAGACCTGTTTGAGCTGTATCGCGCCCCCTTTGAACGCCTCACGGAACAGGTTCAGGGTAGACCGAAAGGTATCACCCCAGCGTACCTCAATCCCGACGGCACGACGGGCGCGAGCTTCCTGGAACTCAAGTTCCGCATGGTATTGCGCGCCGGCGAGCGCTATCGTCGCACTGCTGAGCACATGGGAGTGGAACCTCCCGCTGGTGCCGACGGAAGTTCCTTGGAACCGGGCCTTCCCTTTGTAGAGATGACCAGCCTCTTTACCGATGAGGCAGTTCACGCCGCCTACGACCAGTACCGCGACAGCGTCTATCTTCGGGAGTTCCCCCACCGCACCCGCGCCTTGCAGACCGCCTCCGCGGTTCAGCCCCTTCTGGCGGCGATGACCCACTCCACAGAGGGACGACCCCGACGGTTTTTTCTCAACGCCTGGGGCCTGCCCGGGGAACCCCTCGGGCTTCCCGGGGGGCACGGTCAGAATTTTCAGGTGCTGGCCCCGGTGTACCGGTCCCTAAAGAACCGGGGAAAGCGCTTCGTCTACATGGGTAACGTCGACAACGTCGGATTCACCATTGAGCCGGTCTCGGTGGCGATTATGGCACTGCGCGGGGCCCAGGCGGGGTTCGATTTCGCGTTCCGCACCCCGGTGGACGTGAAGGGTGGCATTCTGGTGTACGACCAGAACGGAGCGCTCACGTGCGGAGATATCGGCCCCGCGATCAGTAAAGAGCAGGTGTTCGCTGCGGAGGAAGCCGGTAAGAAGATTCTGTTCAACTGCGCCACGGGGTTATTCAATCTGGATTACTTGGTACCCAATCTCAACCGGGTTGTGGCGGAACTTCCCATGCGTATTTCCGACCAGAACAAGGACGCCGGAAAATACAGTCAAGCGGAACAAGTAACGTGGGAAATCATCGGTATGCTGGATGATGTCATCATCTTCGGGATCGATAAGTATAGACGGTTTCTCGCGGCGAAGATGCTTCTCGAGAGCTTCCTCACGAGCGGCCTCTCCCTGGACGAGGCTCAAAGGATTCAGCCCACGGCGCCGCAGCTATCGCGGGGATTGGCCACGGTACTCCGCGAGGAATACGACATGGAGCTTCGCGACGGCCGGTGGCAGCCGGCGACGCAGTAGCTACCGGCAGCCGCCGGAGCGTGAGCCGGCGTGTGTCACGAATCCCGCTGAAAATCCTTGTACAGCAGACTGTGTTGGATGCCGTGGTTGTTCTGATACTTTCCGCTGGTATACGGATCGTAGTCACCCTCGATGGTGTGGTAGAAAATCTGGCAGATTTGCACCCCGGCATAAATACGAATCGGCTGGACGGAGAACATCTCCAGCGTCCAGTACCCCTTGAACCCGACATCGCCGAAGCCGGCCGTAATATGCACGAAGAGCCCCAACCTCCCCACGGACGAGCGGCCCTCGAGCATCGGTACAAAACCGTCGGTGGCGGTGTACTCCACGGTTCGTCCCAGATATAACCGGTGAGGCTCCAGGAGGAGGCCGTTCTCGGGAATCACCAACTCATGGGAGGTGTTTTCCGTGCGCATATCCAACTGCTCGTGGTCATAGACGCGCAGCTGGTGGTGCAGCCGAAGGTTGTAACTGTTGGGATTTAGCTGATCGGGATCAAAAGGGTCGATCACGATCTGATGACCAAGATGTCGACCGATCTCACGACCTGAAAGAACCATACTGGTCTCCTTGCGGGCACCGCGTAAAAAAACCCGCAGCGGGGGCTGCGGGCAACAACTGTAACGCTACAATGATGTAGTATCTACATCAGGTCCTTGGGACGTCGGCCTTGGTTGCCGGTCTTCTCGCAGACCGCGAAATGGCGCATCTTTCCGTTCTCAAATACGCTCTTCATTACGATCTTGCCGCCCCAGCGACTCATAAGTTCCTGGGCGCCTTCGCGCCGTGCGTTCTTTGAAATTTTTCCTGCCATACACGACCCTCCTTCTTCTCACTGATTAACCGATCTCAACGCCAAACGGCGGAAATCGGTTGACCTGGTACTATCTCAGAATACGAGTGGAGAATCAAGGCCGTCAATCGGTAGATCAATCTTCATCCAAGAAAACCATATCTTCCGGCCGTGCTATCACGCGACGATCGTCGCTGGAGCCCAGTATGTGAGCCACCTCAGAGGAATGCTTTCCGATTACGGCGTGCAGCTCCTGACTACTGAACGCACTCACCAGTTTTGCCTGATCGTTGACCAGCACCACCTCACCGGCGTCGAAATTTCCCTCCACCGCAACGATCCCCGTGGGAAGTAAACTTTTGTGGCGGCGGATCGCATCCATGGCGCCTTGATCTACGTGGATCGTTCCCTGCGGGGCACTGTGCAACAGCCACCGCGTCCTGTTCCGCAGAGTCCGACGGGGTGCAAACACCGTGCCCACCGGCTCCCCGTCCAAAATCCTCGGGAGTACATTGTGCTCTCGACCGTGGGCCAGTACCACCCGACACCCTCCGTCGGCGGCAATGCGCACCGCCTTGAGCTTGGTCGCCATGCCCCCCGTGCCCAGTGCGGATCCGGGCTTACCGGCGGCCTCGATCATCTCCGCTCCAACTACTTCCACCATATCTCGTTTGGCAGCGCCGCTATGCCGCCGAGGATCACGATCATAGTAGCCGTCCACATCACTCAATAGAATGAGGAGTCCCGCGTCGACTTTGCTGGCCACCAGTGCGCTCAACTGGTCGTTATCTCCGAACGCGGTGCCGATCTCTGCCGTGGCTACGCTGTCGTTTTCGTTGAACACGGGCACCACTCCCAGCTCAAGTAGGCGCTCCACCGCGTTTCTCAGCCGAACGTAGCTGGAACGACCGTCCAGCGCCTCTCGCGTAATGAGCGTCTGCGCCGCGATAATGCCCCGCGCGGCAAACGCCTCGCGATACACCTGCATGAGTATCGGCTGCCCCACCGCAGCACACGCTTGCCGGAGGACCACGTCCTGTACGCGCCCGGCGATATGCAACTCCCGCGCTCCCAGACCGATCGCGCCGGAGCTCACCACGCACACCTCAAGGCCCCGATCTCGCAGAGCGCGGACCTGCCGGGCGATCTCGCCTACGAAGTCACGGTCGAGATCATCCTTCGTGGTGAGGACATTGGTTCCCAATTTGACGACAACCCGTCGGACGTCCTCAAACGATCTCATGAAGTCGGCAGGTCCCGATGCGTAAAGGTGCGGCGGCCGCTGCTGTAGTCGTCCACAATATGCCCCCGGCCATGAACCTCCCATTTGTAGGTAACCAGTCCCTCGACGCCCACCGGCCCGCGGGCGTGAATTCGAGAGGTGCTGATGCCTACCTCCGCCCCCAGGCCATAGCGGAACCCATCGGCAAACCGGGTGCTCGCGTTCCACATGACCGACGCGGAATCTACTCCATTGAGAAAA
>JBMCMH010000154.1:0-5584 GCA_048614515.1 Alkalispirochaeta sp.
ACCGCGCCTGATCGCCGCCGGTGTGAAACTGCTCTCGCGCCACGGAACCGGGGCTGGATGGATCGGCGGGAGCGAAATTGACCCGTGACCACTGACCGTAATACCAACGTGTTGGGCTACCGTGGCGATCGGTGCTCGCAACCGGGCGGGCCGTGAACTCGAAAATCGAACAATTTGATGCCAGAACCAGCGGCATCCATGGGTGTGCTTCGTCTGGGGTGGCCCCGAAGCTCGTCTTGAAGATCCACTGCAGCATTCCCCCGTGAGTTACCGTCATTACCGATGCGCGGCGCGCGGTGCCGTTGGTCTCTCCCCGGGCGCCGAGTGCATTGGCTGCGGAGACCACTTCGCTCCACGTCTCGAGCGCCCGTGATGTGAGGCTGCGCACGGATTCCGCTTCCGGCACGGCCTCCCAACTTCCCACGATAAACTCCGCGTACTCCGTGGGGAATTGTTCTTGGATCTCCGGGAACGAGAGCCCGGTAAACAGACCGGTGTGGAGCTCCATCGCCACCGGGAGTGGCTCCGGACGAGGAAAGTTCGCCGTGTCCGCGAGGATTTCCGCCGTCTCGGCGGCGCGTGCCAGGGGCGAGCTAAACACCCGGTCAACATGCACCCCGGTGTCCGCAAACCAGTGGCCGGTGTCCAGCGCTTGTCGCCGGCCGAGTTCCGTGAGTGGATGGTCCCGGTGGCCCTGCATCTTTCCTTCCACGTTTCCCGCCGACTCTCCATGGCGCACGAAGTAGAACGTGGCCGGCACGGTAAGTTCCGTCATAATCTGGTGGAACGAGTTCATAGTACGCCTCTCCGCGGGATCAATAGTTGAGAATAATGTCTTCTTCGGTACTGTCGTCGGTGTATTTGATCATGAGCGTGTTGCTACTACTCTCGTAGTGCCGCCCTTTTATATACGACTCAAACTGCGGATCATTCCGCCACTGCAAGCCGAACAGCTGCATCGACTCGAACGAAGGAATGCCCTGCATCAAAATGTAGTGAGTGCGATCCTCCGGATATCTCAAGGTAAACTGATACTGCTCGTCCCCAATAGAAATGTCGGTGAAATCGGCCACCGTCCAAATGAAACTGCCGGCCCCGAGCGAATCGTACAAAGAGATAAGCCGTGGATACGAGGGATTGTCCGTGAGGTGTGGATAGAGACGTTCCGGACCAAAACTGCCTTCGCGACTTTGGAGTCCGGAATCCCCGAAGAACAAGAACTCCGGCAGAAACCCATCCTCATCGGCCAACTCCAACCCCGAGAGGACCAGATTGCGCCCCACGGTGCGGTACAACTGATTGCCCTGAACGCGACCAATTTCAAGCAGCAACTGGCCGGCTCGTATCGACCAGTACACATCGACCTCGGACTGCGCGGTCTCTATAAAGAAATAGTCTTCAAACTGTCGAACTGAGGGAAGAATTCGATCGTCCACGATCGCGGAAAAGCGCTCCGTGGCGTCGGATATCGCCTCGGATGGATGGGGTTGGCTCACCGCTGCTGACAGCATTCCCACTGCACTGGGGAGATCCACGGTACGAAAATCTACCTCTTCCACGAATTGAATGAGCTCGCGATAGAGATCCTCGCTTCCCCGGAGTGCGGCAAACTCCACCAGATCTTCCTCGCGGAAAATGGTGGCATCATCAGACTGAATACGGGAACTGAGGGAATCGGTGCGTTGGCGATCCTGGCTGAGGAATCGGGACGTCACGGTGCGGAGGTTGCCCAGAAACACCGATGATTTAAACCCCACCTGTTCCGGGTGAATATCTGCGGCTCGACGCATTTGGTTAAACGCCGTGGTGTACTCATTGCGATCCCACGCTTCGGCAAGATACGCGGTGAGAATCTCCTCCGAGAATCGCGGCGCCCGATCCCGGATGTCCCACGTCCCTGACCCTCCATTGAACCGTGACCCACCCCAGCTCTCGTAGGCGGTCTCAATATACTCATCCACCGCGTTGTCGTACGCGGCGCTGCTGATCTGGTTCCCGCCGTCACCAAACGCGGATTCGATCACATCTTCCCGATCCGTCGTTACCTCGGCGTACCGGACCATCTGGGTAGAGGTGGATAGGGGCAGAATCATCCGTTGTTGTTGCGCGTCGAACACGGTCCGCGGAGGGGTTGAAAGAAAAAACTGCCGGTCCTCGAACGCGATCGCCCGTGTTTCTGGGCCGTCGCTATCCGACTGCTCGGATCGTGCTTCGGACGACACGCGATACGGGAGCAAGAGCTGTCCCTCTTCCGGCCAGTCCCTCGTTCGCATCGGCAGCACGTGTAGTTCCGGTGGTTCGGTAGTAATCACCTCAAACCGGACGGCACTCCCGTCGGATAGGTACACATGGAGTTGTTCTCCATCCAGCTCAAACTCCTCCGGGTGAAGTCTCAAATCCTCGCCGTCGTCTTGGGCAATGATGATCGGGTTATCCTCGGAGAATTCAAAGATCAATCCTTCATATTCGGCTCGCGCCGCAGTGATCCGGCGACTGGTTTCATCGGCACCAGGAACGAGGGTGCCGGAGAATCGCAAATCGCCGACGGTGTGGCGGACGGTGAGGGTTCCGGAGAATTGAAGGTACAGAAGTCCGAAGATCGCCGCGAGATACACGAATGGGACGATCACGTATCTCCGGACTTTGCGCGTGTGCATGGTGAGAATCTACCAGAGCGTCCCGGTTGTGTCAGCTGCCGCCCGGCGTGTTCGGAACGAACCATCCCCGATTGCGGTCCAGTGTGAGCGCTTCACGAACGTCCCGGCCGTGCAGAAACGCCTGTTCCAGGTCGCCGGTGTCCAATAGGTCGTTCGGTGTTCCGGTTCTGATCGCGCCGCCGCCGACTAGTACCAGCTCATGGGAGAAATGGAGCGCGAGGTGGAGATGGTGGGTGGCCACCACCGCCGACGTGACGATGCCTTCGGAGACCAGGCGATGCAGCAGCTGAAACAACGCTGTCTGGTGGGGTGGATCGAGGTGTGCCGCGGGCTCATCAAGGAGGAGAATCCGGGGCTCCTGCGCGAGGGCCCGCGCGATCATCACGCGCTGCCGCTCGCCGTCGCTGAGGCGACCCACGGAACGCCCCGCCAGGTGGGTAACCCCCGTCTGCTCCATGGCGTGGTACACCGCGGCGTCGTTCCGGGCGTCGGTGGAGCCGAACACCGAGCGGTAGGGGATGCGTCCCAGTGCCACAAGATCCTCCACCCGGAGATACGCCGGGGCAACCCGATCGGTCAGCACGACCGAAAGAATACGGGCCCGCCGGCGACGGGACAAGGCGCCGCGGCCGTACACCGCTGTTCCAGACAGCTCCACCGAACCCCGCGTCGGTGGGAGGAAACCCGCCATGCATCGCAATAACGTCGTCTTGCCTCCGCCGTTCGGTCCGACCAGGCTGGTGAGCGCACCACTGCGGATAGAGAGCGCGTGCGCGGCCAGTACGGTGGGCCCGCCGGGATAGGCGAGGTTCAGCTCCCGCATGAGTACCGGTGTGTCGGTCACAGTCCCAGCCCCTCCCCGTCACCGGACCGTCGTCCCCGGAGCAGAATCACCAGTACCACCGGTACGCCCACTAAGGCCAACACAGCGTTTAACGGAAGAACGTGTTCGTTACCGGGAAGCCGTGCCACCAAATCTGCTGCGATCGCCAACCAGCCGCCGAGAATGGCGGTCGCCGGTACCAGGAGGCGATGCTGGGATCGGCCGATCCAGCCCCGGGCGATGTGAGGAACCGCCACCCCGAGAAACGAAATCGGCCCGGCGTACGCAGTGACCAATCCGGTGAGTCCACCGGCGACCGCGATCATGATTCCCTGCGTCCGCCGCGCGTGGACGCCGCTGCTCTCGGCGTAGTGCGGTCCCAGAAGCAGTGCGTCCACCCGAGGTCCCGCCACGGCGAGTCCCACCGCCGTGATCGCCGCCGCCGCCGGGAGCAAGACCGGTCCCGGACCAGGAGGAAGCGCGAATGAGCCAAAGCTCCACACGATATAGCGCTCCAGTCCTTGCCCCGGCGCCGAGGCCAGGAGCAGAGTAGTCACCGCGCTGGCGGCGTAGCCAAAGAGGAGTCCCATTACCAAGAGCAGAACCGGATGACCCACCGCGCGGTTTACCGCGATCGCCGCCACCAGCACCAGGGCCGCCCCCGCCATCGCCGCCGGTACCGTAGCTACCGCCCCCGAGGCTCCGACGCCGGTGAGCAGGACGATCGCCACGCCAAGCCCTGCCCCGGCGCTGACTCCCAGCACCCCCGGTCCGGCCAGAGCGTTGCGAAAGACCGTCTGCATCGCGAGCCCCGCCAGTCCCAACGCGGCGCCGGCTCCCGCGGCGGTAGCCACCCGCGGGAGACGTACCAGTCGAACGATGTGCGTCGCGGCCACGCCGATATCGCGCTCCGGACCAAGTCCCACGGCGGCGAGGATGTCGCGGAACCCGATGTGAACCGATCCCAGGGCGATCGCCAGAACTGCGGTCAGTACCAGCGCCGCCACAGCCGCGAGAATCCTCACTCCGGGAGAGATATCGCGGATCTCTGCTCTCACGGATCGAGCCTCCGATAATAGGTGAGATCGTGATCCGGAAGGAGGTCAGGGTGCAGAATATGAACGAGGTCCGCCAGGACGAGATCCGGTCGGGTTGCTCCCGACTCCCAGAAGTCATTGGCGCCGGAGGAACGGACCCGAGCGTTGTGGTGGTACATGTGGCGCGAGCGGAACGGTGCAAACGCCTCGAGCCGAGCGTCCGCCTCCCGGACGTCGTCGCGACCGGTCCACCCCACGTTCAGGTTGATCCAAAAATCCGCCTCCGCCGCCCGGGAGAGAACCGACTCCAGGTCCAGGAATCGCGAGCCGGTCCCGGCGCGGTCCTCCCACAGGTAATCACCACCGGCGTCGGCAAAGAGCCGTGCCACGTAGCTGTCTCCGGCGGGAACCGGCCAGTCGCCCTGCCACGGTGCGTTCGCCATGATCGTCGGTCGGTCCGAGACGGACTCCTCCACTCGTCCCGCGAGCTCCCGGTAGCGGTCCGCTCGCTGTGAGAACACCTGCTCGGCGCGGTCGCTGCGTTCCACCAGAACCCCAAAGAGCTTGATCCACTCCGCCCGCGCCAGGGGATCGTGCTCCCGCCAGTCGGCGTAGACGATTACCGGAATGCCCGCGGACTGAATCCGCGTCACCGTGGGATCATCGGTGCCGTAGGCCGAGGCAATCACTACGTCCGGCTCCGCGGCGATCAGCCGCTCCACGTTGAGATCTCCTCCGCTGCCGACCTCGACAATCTCGCCGGCCTCGGCGGCATCCAAAACCGTCCGGCTATAGACGTAGTCCAGGTTGTCTATCGCCACCACCCGATCCAGTGCGTTCAGGTCCGCGAGGTGGGCCAGCGCCGGGGTGGCAAGCGACGCGATCCGACGCACCGGCAGCTCCACCACCGCCTCCAGCGACTCCCGGGCATCCGCAGCGGGGCCCGATGCGCCGGGGGGCACGATCGCATAGGCAAGCTCCGGCGCCCCCTCCCAGGCGTTACTAATCGTGATGGTCACCGCTTCCTGCCCCGCGGAGATATCCAGCGACGACGCGTGGCGGGGTGC
>JBMCMH010000155.1:0-5567 GCA_048614515.1 Alkalispirochaeta sp.
CGGCCCGTGAGCCAGGGGTTGTTCAGTATGACTCCTCTGGGTATGCGAGTCATGCGCAATTTGAAGCGAATTATTCACCAGGAAATGCACGTGCTCGGGGGGCAAGAAGTTCTTACTCCGGTCGTCAATCCTCGTGAAATTTGGGCGCAGAGTGGTCGGGACAGCCTCATAGAAAAGGACATGATTCGCTTCAGCGATCGTGGTGGGCGAGATTTGGTACTGGCTCCCACCCACGAAGAAGCGATGGTGGAGATGGTGCGCTATGGATTGCGCAGCTATCGAGACCTCCCGGTGTTCCTATACCAGTTTCAGACGAAATTTCGCGATGAAGAGCGGCCGCGGTGTGGAACCGTTCGTGCGCGAGAGTTCGTGATGCACGATGCGTACTCCTTTCACCGCTCTTTCACTGATTTGAACAACTTTTTCCCGAAAGTGTTTGCCTCGTATACGCGCATTTTCCAGCGGTGCAACGTGCCGGTGATTGCGGCCCAGGCGGGCGTCGGCTATATGGGAGGTGAGCGGAGCTACGAATTCTTGATGCCCAGTCAGTGTGGGGATGACTATCTGGTTAGATGTACTCAGTGTGATTATTCCGCCAACGAGCATGTCGCGATCGGGGTCAAAGACCACCACCAAGAACCGCCGCTTCCCTTTGAACGCGTTGAAGTTCCCGAGGCTCACAGCCTCAACTCCGCCGCCGGCGCGCTCACCGTGCCCCGGGAGCGTCTGCTCAAGGCGATGGTCTTTCGGTCCGGAGATTCGCTGGTAATGGCGGTGGTCCGCGGTGACCACGAGGTAAGCGAGGAGAAGCTGGCGGTCGTCATTGGTCGCCCCATCCATGGCCGTGCCACCGCCGCTCAGCTCACCGCCCACGGACTGGCGGGACCGTGGGTGTCGCCGCTGCACATACCCGACGCCGCCCGGACCCGCGGTATGGAAGTCGCCATCGACGACGGTGCGGCCGATTCGAGCAATCTGTTTGCCGCCCTCAACGAGCGGGGCGTGGTTGCGCGGAATGCCAATTTTGGACGTGATTTCGCTGCAGACCGGGTGGCGGATATCATCAGCGTTCCCGAAGGAGCCGTCTGTATCCACTGCAATACCGGAACGCTGCAACGAATGCGCGTCATGGAACTGGGAAACATCTTTCGGCTCGGTGACGTCTACACCCGCGCGATGAATCTTCGGGTGCGGGACGAGGGATCCGGCAGCGTCTATCCCCATATGGGTAGTTACGGCATCGGTATGGGGCGCCTGATGGCAGCGATCGTTGATGCCAATCGCGATGATCGTGGAATAATCTGGCCCATGGAGATCGCCCCGTTTACCGTCTTTCTCATGGCGATCGGAAAATCCCTCTCGGTGCGAGATATGGTAGATCGCGTGTATGAATCGCTCGGGTCCGACGTATTGCTCGACGACCGGCATGAGTCGATTAGTCACAAGCTCAAAGATGCCGATCTTCTGGGCATACCGGTGCGGGTGGTGGTATCCCGAGAATCGGTGGATACCGGCATGGTGGAGGTGGCGCTTCGGGATCAGGCGCGAACGTTTCGCATTCACGAACACGAATTAGCCGCCACGCTGACCTCTATAGTGGAAGAGAACCGATCACATGTTTGAAATGCGAGATCCTATCGTCCGGCAAGTAATCTTTGCCATGGAAAATCAAAACATCCGTTACCTCATGGACATGACTAAGGGTCAACTGGTTCGTCCGGACACCGTTCCCGAGGACGAGCGTCCCTCCAGTGGGAGTGAGATCGACCCCGTTGCGCGGTACCAACCCCTCCCGGAGTGGAGCAGTGCTGATGGATTTCAACTCATGGAACAATTTGTCACGGAGCTCCACAACCCGATCGTTCGGGATCAGTTGCAGGAGATTCTGGTGAGCGGTAAGCGGGTGTTTCGTCGGTTCAAGGATGCGCTCAAGGAATATCCCGAAGTAGAACGCAAATTCTATGCGTTTAAATTTCTGCAGATGCGGAATGTGGTATTCGAGTGGTACAACTCCATCCGGGAACTGCGCGGTCTGGAAATCCTGGAACTCGGCGCGGATGAAGAGATCGATGATTTGGTGCTAACCAACGTTACCGTTCATGAGGCGCACCCGGTGCCGGCCACCGTGATCACCGAATTGGACCGGCAGGCGTTCTTTGAGGCGCTATCTGATCATCCGGAACCGGTTGTCCGTTATCTCTACAAAGAGCGTCGGCGTCGGCTGCCCTCGGCTGGGGACGCCCGGAGCGTGGTAATTGCAGCCTACACACCCATGGACGACCTGTGTGGGTTTGTCTGGAGTATTCGGGATATGCTCGACGATAGCTCGTCGATCGCCACGATGGTTCAGGTATACGTCCTGCCCGAGTATCGGGGGCTGGGAATCGGTAGCACCATCGTAGACTACACGGTTAACACGTTGCGGAAGCGCAGTGTTTCCTCTATTCTCGCCAACTTTCCCGGGAGCTCCGAGCCGATTTACGCTCTCCTGGAGCGGGCCGGCTTCCGTGATATCCGGCGAGATTTGGTGCTCACCCTGGGGGAATGATATTGAGTGACTGCGGCGTTATTCCTTGCTCCGCGAGCTGCTCAACCGCTTTCCCGCGAATCGCCTCAGCCCGGGCGTGGCGTTCATCAAACCGTTCTTGTACGGCGTGCGTTACCGCCCGCTTGGCCGCCTCGCCCCCCTCGGGCGCACGACTCCGCGCCTCCGTACGAAACGCCCCGGCGTCGGTTACTTCACTCACCGAATAGACCATAACGTCTGTTGCCGGTATGTCTTTGTCCATGTTGCCCACCGCGCTTACTTCCAGCGTGTTCCCGGCGATTCCCACAAACACCAGGTGGTCAAACCCCTTGATGTAGGAATCCACCTCCAGGAGAATATCCTTGGTTTCCGGCTTTCCGGGGCGATAGCGCGTCCCGGCGGGAAACAGCAGCACCATATATCCATTGTGCTTCAGGCGTATCATCTCCCGGAGCGCACTCCGATTGATGATTCTGCTCCGGGCCCGCTCTTGATTGTATCGATCGGTCCCTTCCAGCGCTGCCAATAACCGAGCCGGATAAATGACCAGTCGCGTGTACGCCTCGGTAAAGGCCAGAACAAACCGGCTCTCTTCGTTCAGTTTGGTCCCGGCCATCGCCACCACAGAATCGGTAATCTCGCGTCCATTTTCAAACTGGTCCGCCAGATAGAAAAGACACGGAATGTCAAAGTTGCTGTAGTGTTCCATCAGGATGAGACACGACTCACCCTGGGATGCCCGCGAGTATAGTTCTCGCAAGTTTTCAAATCCGTCAATTGTGCTACCCGGCAGTACCAGCTTATCGATCACTTTATCCACCAGCACCCGATTCGCGCTGTTCGCGGGCTGAAATACCCGGTCTCGATCTACTTCCTGGTCCTGGCGAGAGTTGCGGATAAGCTGATCGGTTATTTTTCGAAACAGCTCATCAATGTGTTGCATTAGTGCTCCCAATAGTCAAGAAATGTTGCAAACGTAACCCTTCAAGATTAGACCCAGCCCTCCGCTTTGTCAATCTGCGGCCCCCATATGCCGTCTCTTTCGTGAACCGAACTCACGCGTTCCCGGCACTCCACTCCCGGCACCCCGGGCCCCCCGCACTCCGGATGCGAGCGTTTTGCGAATACGCTGGTTAGGATGCGTCCTGCAGGGGAACTGAGAGGGCTGTGGCCACCGACTGAGGCAACATAAAATCAGCGTCCCAATTCGTGACGCGCCGGGTCTCAATGCGGATGTGTTGTCCATCGTGGGTCACCAACCCATATGTGAGGAAGTGACGACGCAGCCTCCGATCCGGTTGGCCCCCGCGGCGGACCTCGGTCGTACCGCTGGGGCGCACCCCGGCGGTACTCGCCTCCAGCGTGTCACCGGGCACCGGCGCCGCGCGGTAGTGCGCATACCGCACCGCGACGATATCGTCGTATGACCAGCGGCGAGTGCGCGACCAGAACACGAGACCGTGCGTGGCGGTGATCGTCCGGTTTGTGGGATTCAGGACCCAACGCTCTTGGTAGAGCGCGCCCCCTACCATCACGACCAACACCACCGTCGGCGCTATTGGGATCGAGCCGGCGCTGACAATCCCCAGCGCTACCACCGCCGCCGGTACGGCAAACACAATGCGAAACGCCATTCCCAACGAGAGTATGAGCGCCCCCTCCGGCGTGATTCGGTGGTGTAAGCTGATCTCCAGCATCACCGCCCAACCTGGAGATAAGACACCCGGGTATCAGTTTGTAGGTCTCGTCCTTGGGACCGATTGAGAGGGTCTAAAACACGTCTGCCGTCGATCAGGAAATAGTAAAAATGATCTCCGGAAGAAACGGGAATGGTGACGGAGTAGAATCCATCTTCGTCCGGCCCGGAGAGGCGGTGTGCATACGGGTCCCATCCGTTGAAGGTGCCCACCACATATATTTCCGGCTCATCAAACGTATCCGGACTGATGCGCTGCCGATCAACCGTCTCCAAGGTTGCGGAAATACGAGTGTCGAGGGCAAACCGAAACGTCACCGTTCCGTCGTCATTGGGTACCGGTGATGGAGTGCGGTAGCTGGGACGCTCCCGGAGCATAACCCGCCCAATCTCAATGCCCCGGTCGTCGCTCACCGTTTGAGGTGCGTGGGGATCGCTCATCCACACGCCATCGACGACAATTCGATAGTCCAGGTGGTCCCGATCGATGTCTACTGGGTAAGCCAAGTAGAAAAGGTCCTCGTCGTCGGTACGTTTGCGCACCGAAAACGTATGGAGCTCTCGGTATCCTTCATGGGCGAACGCCGCCGCCACGTGTCGGACAAAACCGGACGGCTGATAGGTGAACACTACCAAATCATCGAAGACGCGCGGCTCCCCGGCTTCCGTGATACCGGACACCTGTAACCACGTGTCGGTGTCCAGGTCGTTCCGCACGGGATCGCCTGGCGCGTGCTGTGCCGCGAGCGGGGCACCTCCGATGCACGCGATTGCCACCGCAATTACAACTCTGTAGAGCCTTATTCCTGCCCGTCCCATGTGATACAGTGTATCGGAATACACCGGACGGGACTTGATTTTCGTTCCCCGTCAACCGACATAGAGTCAAGGAAACATGCCGTCAACGGAGTCGATCGAGCGAATACATGAGCAGCTAACTCCTCTTGGGGATGAGCCGCGGGTGGCAGCGGAGCGGGGCGAGATTATCGAACCGCCGCCCCGACCGGAGGAGACCCTTGATGACGACCTATCGTCGCTGCTCGATGACGTCGATTCCGACAGTGAAGAGATTTCCCAGGAACAAGCCGCCGAAGGGCAGGACACCAGTGAACTGCTCGCGAATCTGGACTCACTTTTTGACGAGGACGACGAGGAGGACGCCGACGTCGGCCCAGGCGAGGAGTCCGAGGACGTCGGCCACATCGACGATCTGGACACCGGTATCGATTTCGGCGACGAGGACTTTCCCGCACCTCCGGACTTCTCATTCGATCCGGAGGAAATCCCTGACGAGCCCCCCGCTGATCAGGAACCACCGTCCTCCACCGAGGCCGAGCCGGAGCC
>JBMCMH010000156.1:0-5547 GCA_048614515.1 Alkalispirochaeta sp.
TAGTGCCGGGCGATCGTCGCGCCGTCATAGGGGCCACCCTCGGTAACGGGACGCGTAATCGTCACGGTGGCCACGTTGATCCCTTCCGGCGTTAGTTCTGCGTGGAGGTTCTGTACCCAGTTTCGGAGTGCTGCCTTGCCCACCGAGTGAGACGCGGTAAAGGGAGCCGGTAGAATGCCGAAGCCGCCGCCGGTGTACAGTAGCGTCCCCGATCCACG
Source organism: Alkalispirochaeta sp. (assembly GCA_048614515.1). Lineage (GTDB taxonomy): Bacteria > Spirochaetota > Spirochaetia > DSM-27196 > Alkalispirochaetaceae > Alkalispirochaeta. The sequence goes on from JBMCMH010000156.1 coordinate 219, forward strand.
AGTTCTCATGCCCGGGAGCACCGCAGCAGTGGTATAGAGCGCGCCAAAGAACATCGCCGGCAGCGTATCGATCACCTCCTCTGCGGTGAGTTCGCTCGGCGGCGTTTTGACCATGGTGGCAACATTGTAGATCGTCACCGTGGGTACGCCCATTTGGTCCTGGATCGCCTCCAAGGCGCTCCGAATAGATTCTTCGTCGGTAACATCCGCGGTGGCGGTAGTAACCGTTCCTGCACCGGCCTGTTTGGCCTCTTCAGCGATCGAGGTGAGGGGGTTCTCCGAGCGGGCGATAAGAGCCAGATCAAATCCCTCGGCGGCAAAGGTCAGGGCGATGTGGCGACCCATGGTGGGGCCGCATCCTACAATTGTACATAATTCAGCCATACATCCACTATAGCAAGAATACCCGGCTCCGGGTACGCTGTGGCGATGCCCAATCTGCTTGATCTGAACCTGCTTCAACTCGTGATTATTCTGGTGGCCGGCGTGATCGCCGGATTTGTCAATACCCTCGCCGGCGGGGGATCCCTCCTGACGATTCCGGCATTGCTGTTCGCGGGGCTCGCCTCACCGGTGGCCAACGCTACCAACCGCGTTGCGGTGGTGATGCAGTCCCTGGTAGGAGCGGCGCGGTTTCGGCAGAAAAAAGTCTTTGTCCTGACCGAGGCCCTGCCGATGCTGGTACCCGCGTTCGTGGGATCTATCGTGGGCGCGTCCGTGGCGGCGGAACTGGACCAGCGCATCTTCGATATCGTCTTGGGAGTCGTTCTGTTGTCGATGGTGGTCACGCTCTTCTTCGATCCCGCCAAGATGGCGTATCGGTTTGCCGCCACCGACGACGGCGGACGTCCGTCGCCGGCGCATCGTCTCGTTTCGGTGGTGGCGTTCTTTGGCATCGGATTCTACGGTGGATTTGTTCAGGTGGGGGTCGGATTCTTATTGATTATCGGCATCTCCACATTGTTTGGGTTTGATCTGATCAAGACCAACGGAGTGAAACTCATGGTCGTGGGGTTGTACTCGCTCTTTGCGCTGACGGTATTCGCCATGCATGGTCAGGTGCTGTGGCTCCACGGTGTGGTGCTGGGGATCGGCACCGTGCTGGGGGCGCTCCTTGGGGTCCGATTTGCGATGCACCGAGGAACCGCGGCGATAAAGGTGGTGGTAGTACTGGCAGTTGCACTGTCGGCCCTGCGCCTCTTCGGTGTTCTAAATTGACGATGGCGAACGCAACGAATCCCACCGACCCCTCATGGGATGTGGTTGTGGTGGGCGGGGGACCGTCAGGAATGATCGCGGCGGCGCGGGCTGCAGAGCGGGGGTGTCGGACGCTACTGATCGAGAAGAATCCCACCCTTGGTAAGAAGCTCCTCATCACCGGCGGCGGACGATGCAACGTCACCACCGCGCTCAGCGATCGCCATGAGCTGATTTCTCGATACGGAGAGGAAGGGAAGTACCTGCACAGCCTCTTCGCACGCTTCACGCCTGAGGATACCCGGGCCCTCCTGCGTCGATTTGGGCTGGCCACCAAGGTGGAGGCGGAGCACCGGGTGTTTCCCGTCACCGACAGCGCAGCCTCCGTGCGAGACGTCTTTGCCGCGTACATGGCCCAGTCCGGTGTTGAGCTCATCCTGGATCGCTCGGTAACGGGCCTGCTGGTGGAGGAGGGTCGCGTGGCCGGCGTGAAGACGCACCGCGGTGAACAGATCCGCGCCTCCCGCACGATCTTAGCGATGGGCGGGGTATCCCGACCGGAGACCGGATCTACCGGCGACTGGTTTCCGTGGTTGCGGGAGCTTGGGATTCCGGTGCGTGAACCTCAGCCGTCGTTGGTACCGATTCGTACCCCGGACCGCTGGGTTCATGCGCTGCAGGGTGTTGCCCTCAGTGACGCCGCCGTGCACGTGGAGACGATCCCGGCTCAGCCGGTCGCCGATGGGAGTGGGAGCCGCGCCGCGGGCCATACCCCACGGGTGGATGTGCACGACCGCTCCCGGTGGGGAAATGCGCGCCGCGTGCTATCTCGCCGGGGAAAGTTGCTCTTTACCCATTTCGGTCTCAGTGGACCCGTCGTCTTGAACGCCGCATCGGAGATCGAGCGTCGGGCTCAGTCCGCCCCGATTCGCGTGGTGATCGACCTCCTGCCGGGCCAGGACCACGCCGCGCTCCATGAGCGGCTCACATCCGCGGTTGGTGGAGTCAAAGTGAAGACCATTCTCCGGGAGCTGGTTCCGGGCCGCCTCGTGGAGCCGATCTGTGCCGCCGCACGCCTCGAAGGTGATGCTCGGGTCGCCGAAATATCTCGCGAGCAGCGGCGGCACCTGGTGGAGTCGCTCAAGGGCATGCCCTGTGCGTACTCAGGACTCATGGGCCAAGACAAAGCGGTGGTTTCCAGTGGAGGGGTCCACCCGACGGCGATCGATTTTCGTTCCATGTATCTCTTCCAGTGGCCGACGCTGGCCGTTCTGGGAGACATGGTAGATATCGACCGCCGCAGTGGGGGCTTTAGTCTTCAGATGTGCTGGGCCGGTGGGTGGGTAGCGGCGGAAGCGTGCCTACCGTGAGCGAACGCCACATCCCTCGATAACGTTTGAAACACATTTGCAAAAACTTGCAACACAGTTGCATTTTTTTGTTGACATACGGCAGATGTGGGCTACCATTGCTCCAGGAGGCATCTGATGGACGTTATTCAAGGGGTAGTTCAGTTCTTTCTGGACCTGGGAGCAAGCGTGTTCCTTCCAATCATTGTGTTTATTATGGCGGTATCCTTTGGCGCTAAACCGGGGCGAGCCGTGCGAAGCGCCCTCATGGTGGGCGTGGGCTTCGTGGGGATTGGAGTCGTATTGGATGTGCTCTTCTCCAATCTGGGGCCGGCCGCCGAGGCAATGGTGGAGCGGTTTGGTATAGAGCTGAGCATTATCGATGTCGGCTGGCCGGCGGCTTCGGCAATCGCCTTTGGGTCCAATATTGCCGTCTTGATTATTCCCACCGTGATTCTGCTCAATGTAGTCCTCCTGCTTACCAAAGTGACTCGGACGATTAACGTCGATATCTGGAACTTCTGGCACTTCGCCTTTGTGGGCGCCATGGTGCAGGCGATTACCGGTAATATCTGGCTGGGACTCGTCTCTGCGCTACTCTTTGCCTCCGTAATCCTATTTTTCGCCGACTGGACCGCTCCTGCTGTGCAGAAGCTCATGGGAATGCCCGGTATCTCGTTACCGCACGGGTTTTCCACCGCCTTCGTCGTCCCTGCAATGATTGTGGACAAAATCATCGATCGCATTCCCGGGCTTAAAGATGTCCAAGCGGATCCGGAATCGATTCAAAAGCGATTCGGAGTGTTTGGTGAGCCCGTTCTGCAGGGGCTCATTATCGGTAGTGTTATCGCGATGATCGCCTACGCCGGGGATGGAGCCGCATCGGGGTGGATCACGCAGGTCTTACAGGTCGGTATTTCGTTGGCGGCGGTCATGGTGTTGATGCCGCGTATGGTGTCGCTGCTCATGGAGGGGCTCATTCCGCTCTCCGAAGCGGCGCGGGCGTTCTTGCACAAGCGTGCCGGCGACCGTGAGACCTATATCGGCCTCGACTCGGCGGTCGCGATCGGCCACCCCACGTCTATCGCCACCTCTCTATTGATGGTGCCGATTACCCTCCTGTTGGCGGTGATCCTTCCGGGAAACCGAGTGCTCCCCTTTGGTGATTTAGCGACGATTCCCTTTATGGTGGCGATGATGGTGCCGATCGTTCGCGGTAACGTGGTGCGCGCCACCATCACCAGCACGGTGGTGATGATCCCCACCCTGTACATCATGAACGCCATCGCCGGGGTGCACACGCAAGTAGCGCGGGCGGCCAATTTTGGGTTTCCCGAAGGAGCCACGACGATTACGAGCATGGTGGATGGGGGAAACTGGTTGGCGGGCCTGTTTACCCTGGCTGCCAACAACTTCTGGTTAGGAAATGGACTGATCCTGGTGGCCCTGATCGTTCTCTGGGCGCTGTTTCGCCGCCATCGTGACGCATGGCACCGCGTGGCCGGGGCGTACGAGGAGTAGGGGGTGGGATGATGCCGGTATCATTGCAGTTCAGTGACCTGGTTCATCCGGAGTATGTGTTTGAAGATCTCGTTGCGGAGACTCGTGACGAGGCGCTCACCACCATGGCAAGATACTTGGTCGATACCGGCTACTGCCACGAGAGCTTCGTCGGTGCGATCCTTGAGCGGGAACGGGTTCACCCGTCCGGACTTCCTATGCCGGGACACAAAATTGCCATTCCGCACACCGACGCAGATCATGTAAAGAGCTCTGTGATCCTCTTCGCCCGCTTGCAGACCCCCGTGCCGTTTTTCTCAATGGGCGATCCAAACGAGCGTATTCCGGTTCAGATGATTTCGATGTTTGCCCTGAAAGAGAAACAGCTCATCGGAGATATGCTGGAAACGCTGATCACGGTGTACCAGAATAATGCCATTCTGGACGAGATTCTGAACGCATCCACGAGTGAGGAGATCTACACGGTTCTCCGAGATGCGGTGAAGACGGTCGGGAAACGCTGATATGGTGCTCCACGGAATATCCGCATCCCCCGGAATCGTCCACGGGCGGGCGGTACTGTTCACCCGCCCCCAATTGCCGGTGATTACCGGTCCTGGGTCGGGGCTTGTGCAGGAGCGGGAGCGGTTAATGAAGGCGGTGGACGCGGCAGTTCTGGAGTTGGTTGAGCTCAAGGAAAAGACGCGGGCCAACTTGGGCGATGAATATGCGCACATCTTCCGGTCTCAGCAGACGATCGCCGAAGACGAAAGCATCCTGGCGGAAGTAGAAGAGGTTCTTCGCGATGCCGGCGTGTGTGCCGAAGAGGCGCTCCGCACCGTATTCGACAACTATCGGTCGCTCTTCGCTGAACTCAACGATGATGACTACAACAAGGGTCGCGCCGCCGACATCGAAGATGTGTACAAACGAGTCCTACGTCAGCTCTTGGGAGTAGCTGAGATCAATCTCTCAAACCTCGCGCCCCATAGCATTGTCGTGGCGGAGGAGTTGTATCCCAGCGATACCGTTCTCATGGATGCCGGTCAAGTTGATGGGCTCATCACCGCGCGAGGTGGGGCGACGTCACATGTCGCGATTCTGGCAAAGAACTTGGGAATCCCGGCGGCGGTTCGCGTTGCGGGGGCGCTGGATTCTATCAACGAAGATGACATGGTGGTGCTTGATACCGCGGATATCGACGAGGCCCGTATCTTCGTAAACCCTGATCCCGAGACGCGTCGGCACTTGGTGACTCGCGAGGAAGAGCTTGCCCGGCACCG
>JBMCMH010000157.1:0-5527 GCA_048614515.1 Alkalispirochaeta sp.
CAGCGGGGCCAACGTCACCGCCAGGATGTGCGGCCAACTGCGATTCTCCCAAAACACCTTGATATTATAGAGAGCAGCAGGCTGATATGAGGGACTCGTCATAACCGATCGATCTCCGTACAATGCCGCCATGCCGCCACGCCCGATGCTTCCTCGCCTTATCACCCTCGCCGTGCCGATTATGCTTACCAACCTGTTACAGGTGACGTATAATCTGGTGGACGCGTGGTTTTTGGGCCGAGTCAGTGCAGCGGCAGTTTCCGCGCCGTCCATCGCCTTTAGCGTGGTGTTCTTTCTGAGCATCTTCGGCATGGGGTTCTCGCAAGCGGGAACTACCATGGTGTCCCAATCGCATGGTGCCGGTGATCGTCTGAAGGTCGACTTCTACGCGTCTCAGACGGTGGCACTGATAACGGTCACCGGCATCGTCATCGGAATGATCGGGCTGGTGGCAGTCACGCCGCTCCTGAATCTCCTACAGGTGCCCCCTGACGCATACGCCGAAACGGAGATCTACATGCAGATCATTTTTTTGGCGGTGCCGTTCATGTTCTTCTTCTTTGTTCTGCAGGGTGTATTACAAGGCGTAGGCGACTCCATTACCGCCCTCTGGGTTCAACTGGCCACCGTAACCCTCAACGGTATCCTCGATCCACTGCTCATCTTCGGCCTCGGCCCCTTCCCCTCGATGGGAGTAGCGGGGGCCGCTACCGCCACACTGATTAGCCGGGCAATCTCCGCCGGGGTAATCCTTATTATTCTCTTTCGTGGGGGCCAACGGCTTGCGATCCGGCGGAGGTATCTTCGCCCCGACCTGGGCGCGTGGAAACAGCTTGTGGGAATCGGCTTTCCCCTCGCCGCCGGCCAGGGAATAGCGGCTCTGGGGTTCACCGTACTCCAAGGAGTTGTCAACGGCTTTGGCGTAGCGGTCATCGCGGCGTTCGGCGTGGGAAACCGCATTATCGGTATGTTCAATATGCCTGCCATTGGCCTGTCGCGGGCAACCGCCGCGCTGGTGGGGCAGGAGCTGGGCGCTCGGCGCCCGGAAGGGGCGCACCACGCCCTCCGCGTCAGTGTTCTCTCGATGCTGGCGTTTATCGTCCCCTCCATGACGCTCACCTTCTTCTTCGGCAACTATGTGATGCGATTCTTTGTTGATGACGCTGCAGTCATTGCCCACGGCGCTACGCTCTTCCGCATCGTTTCAGTCTCGGTGGTACCCTTCACTCTGTTCACGGTGATTAACGGCGCGTTCCAGGGAGGCGGCGATACCCGTCCGGTTATGTATCTGAGCATCTTGCGTCTGTGGGGTATTCGCGTACCCCTGGCGATGTTTCTCGCGTGGAACCTGGCCTATGGTCCCCCAGGGATCTGGTACGCCATGTTCGTATCCAACGTTGTCACTGCCGCTCTGGGCTTTTGGTTGCTTCGTACCGGCCGCTGGCTGCGTCCAATTGAACTCTCACCGGCAAGACACCCATGAACAGGGGATGATTAGACTTTGGGCGGAGATAGGGCTATTCTTCCGGCCGAGGTCATACTATGGAGTGGTTTTGTGCAATCGGGGGTATCGCTACCACGGAAGCTCTCGAATCCGCCTACGGAACGATTCGGGAACTCTTAATCGATCGGCCGGAGCCGATTCAGCACGTTTCCATGAAGCGTCTTACCATTTCGTACGCTCCGGACAAGGGCACTCGGTCCATATGCATCCACAGTCTCGCCGTTCCTCCTGATATAGACCAGTTGGGACAGCTCTTGTCCATGCTGGTCAGCGACTATCCGGTGCACGTCTGGGGCATGGGGCCCGAACTCACAACGATCACGCTATCCCGCTTTCGGGGAGGCGTACCGATCGGTTCACGACATCTCCGGGTGGACTCGGTTGATCCCGATCGCCTCTTCGGAAATGAGGTCATTCGGCTCTCAGCTATGGAGGCGGTCCACTTGCCACCCGCCCGGTTCGTCGAGCGGGTACGCACAACCTTTGATTCGCCCAACGATCCCGTAACGCGTTGAATCGACGAGTATTGCCCTACCAGGGAAATAGCAATACCTTCGCCGGCAGGTGAATACATTAGAGTTGTTTGGTCGTCCCTTTCAAGATCCTGTACTCCTGTTCGGCACCGTCATGGTGCTCATTTTGGTGGCGCCTGCGCTTGCGAGGAAGCTGCGCCTACCGGAAATCGTCGGCCTCATACTTGCCGGAGTTATCGCGGGACCGTTTGGGCTTGGACTCCTCGAACGGGACGCGAGCATCGAGCTTCTCGGGAAGGTCGGCCTGCTGTACATCATGTTTCTCGCGGGACTCGAGATCGACCTGCACCAGGTGCGGAGCAATCGTTCGCACACGATCATCTTCGGACTGCTCACCTTTGGGATTCCTCTCGCACTGGGCACGGCGCTCGGATACTGGGTGCTGGGCATGACGATTCCCGTGGCGATTCTGCTTGCAAGCATGTTCAGCTCGCACACTCTGCTCACCTTTCCCGCCGTGACAAAACTTGGACTTGCCAAGAGTAGGTCCGTGACCACTGCGGTGGGTGGTACCATCATTACCGATACGCTGGCGCTCTTGGTCCTCGCGGTTGTTGTCAGCTCATCGGGCGGGAACCTGGACGCGTGGTTCTGGGTTCGTCTCTTTGGGCTCATGGCGGTGTATCTCACGGCGACGATCCTGGTGGTCCCGGTTATCGGTCGACTCTTCTTTCGCCGCATGGGCACTGATGAGAATATCGAGTTCGTCTTTGTTATGGCGCTCGTGTTCGTCATCAGCTTTCTCGCGCACCTGGCCGGGCTCGAGCCGATCATTGGAGCATTTTTGGCCGGCCTGACGCTCAATCGCCTTATTCCGGAAAAGAGTCTCCTCATGTCGCGCGTCCATTTCACCGGAGAGGCGATCTTCATTCCGTTCTTCCTTCTTTCGGTGGGCATGCTCGTCGATGTCAGTCTACTCTTTGCCGGTGCGGCGGTTTGGATCGTAATCGCGGGCATGGGGACGACGGCACTGGTGAGCAAGTGGATTGCCGCCCACCTTTCTTCAGTCGTATTACGGTATACCCCCACCGAGGCGGGACTTCTCTACGGAATGAGCGTCAATCAGGCTGCAGCAACCCTTGCGGCAGTGCTGATCGCTTACGATATCGGGTTGTTCAACGAGGCGGTGATTACCGGAACGATCATGATGATCGCGATAACCTGCCTGGTGGGTTCGATTGTGACCCAGCGAACAGCACGAGCGCTGGCGCTCGAGATGGAGCAAGCGCCGTACGATGGGTCGGAAGCGCCTCACCGCATCATGGTTCCCATGGGCGCACGGGAGGGGGCCAAGGAACTCCTTGATGTGGCTATTCTGTTGCGAGCTACCTCCTCCGATGAGCCGGTCTATCCGGTTCGGGTCGTGCACGAGGGCGCGGATATCGATGCTGAGCTGGCACGAGCCGAGAACGCGTTGGCCCATGGGGTCGTGCGCGCCATGGCACTCGGAATGCCGGTGACGCCGCTCACACTCGTCGATATCAACGTAGGATCCGGGCTCGTACGGGCGATTCGGGACAATCGCATTTCACTCGCCGTGTGCGCTTGGGATCCGGGTGAGGCGATACGACCGCATGGATTCGGTCGGACGATCAACCAGGTCATCGACCAGACACGGATGATGATCGTCGTAAACCGTCTGACGCAGCCGGTAAACTCTGCTGAACGACTGGTGGTTCTCTTTCCTCCGTTTGCCGAACGGCAAACCGGGTTTGAGCGGGTGGTTACGACGATGAAGACGCTGGCGCATCAGAGTGGACTGTCGGTCCTGGCGATCGGAACGGCTCAGACGTTTCAGTCGGCGGGGACGTTCATGGAAGACGCTCGTCCTCGCGTGCCGGTGAGCTTTGAAACCGTGCCGGTATGGAAACATGTGACGCAGCATATCGTATCACGCGCGAAACACGATGAATGGCTCCTCCTGGTCACCGACCGCAAAGGCGAGATCGCTTGGCAACCAAATCTTGATCGCCTTCCCCGTGAGCTCGCCGCTGCGCTCCCCCGGGCAAATCTCTCGGTAATCGTGCCCCCTACTGAACCGTGGGACAGTGTTCAGGCGGCCGAAGCGCGACCAGATCCGGCGCGCACGGTCACTCGGTTCACAAGTGCCCGGTCGCTCTTCGCGATGAAACCATCGACGACCAAAGAGGCGATTACAAAACTGCTGTCGACGCACTTCGATCGCCGCTCGCCGAGCGCACACGCGGTCGCCGACTTGCTTGTCGAGATCAGTAACGAGGAACCGGTAGAACTGGTCGAAGATGTTGTACTTCTCCACGCGCACGTGCCCTTTGTAGACGACACGGTGGCATTCCTGGGAGTGTCGCGGCGGGCGTTTGATATTTCGGTCATCGGAGAGCAACCGCACATCCTTATCATCCTCCTCGACCCGGTAGGCCAAGACCCGGCCAAACACCTTCAGGCTCTCGCCGATATCGCCAAACTCATTCGCCTCCCGGGAATCGTGCCGGCACTCCGAGAGGTAAAAACGTACGAAGAGTTCCGGCAAGAGGTCGAATCGCGGGTCAATCCGCCGCCCGATCAAAACCGCCCCACCAATTGATTGAGCACCGCTCCCGGCACCCGATGGCTGAGCTTTTCCAGTCGAGCACCCTCTGTTCGAGTCGGCCGCAGCCGTGTCGCTGCACGTGATAGACCAGGTACGCGGCTACTCTCGAATGACAGCAAGAACCAGCGGCACACCGGCAAACTTCCTCAGAGCATGGCGTGAATACGCGTGTTTGCAACCGAATATTTGTAAGCTGTACTCATAAAATGGTACAATGGCATCTCTTATGGCGGTACACACACGGACCTGTTCCATCTCGTCGTCTCAGACGCTCTCGCGGAATCGAGACCTCTGCCTTCGGGAAAGCGTGGCTCCGGGGGGAGCTGATCGGGTATAGCGGCACATGCAACCATGAGTCCGCACCGATTGTCGATAGACTCGAACAGGCCGTACGCGGGGAAACGACTCACTACGGGTGAAAGGAATGAACCAGTGAACATAGCAGTTGTAACCGACGATCAGATCACTATTTGTCCACACTTCGGCAGAGCAACCCACTATCTGGTCTTTACCGTGGAGGGAGGGCACATCCTCAACGAGGAGATTCGTCCTAAGGCGGGTCACCACACGCGGAGCCACCAACACGATCGGGGGGACCACGCACACCGCCCCGGGGAGCACCACTCCGGCGCCGATCTCACCCATCGACGGATGGTGGCGGCGATTGAGGATTGTCAGGTTGTCATCGTCGGCGGCATGGGCCAGGGAGCCAGGAAAGAATTTGAGGCAGCCGGCATCACGACGTGTGCAACAGACATTCGTGACGCCCGCGAGGCCGTCCGGGCCTATCTCGAAGGGGCACACATGCCACAGCCCGACTGCAGTTCAAACGCAGCACAGTCCCACTGACCATAGGTATACACCGTGCACCCGGAATGATTCGGATGACGGGTATACCACACCGAATGCGGAGGAGTTTCT
>JBMCMH010000158.1:0-5445 GCA_048614515.1 Alkalispirochaeta sp.
GGGAGATCTCCGCGGCGGTGCCGTCTTCAACCATCTCGTCGAGGATCTCGTCCACGCGCTCGGCAAACGCCTCCTCGCCTTTCCGGAACCCGATGCCGTACTGCTCCTCGGTGAAGTACTCACTGGCAACGTCAAACGAGTCGGGACGCTGGGAGATGTAGTAGCGCCCGAGAATCTCGTCCACCACCACCGCGTCGATGCGCCCCACTTCCAGGTCCAAGAGCGCCTGCACGTTATCCTGGTAGCGCGACATCTCCGCAAAGCTCTCCCGCACCTCCGGCTCGCTTTCCACCGCATCCTGCGCACTGCTTCCCAGCTGCAGCCCCACCGTAGCGCCGTCCAGATCCGCCAGCGTGTCGATGTCGCTGTCCGCCTGCACGATCACGATCTGCCGGTTGGCGATGTACGGCTTGGAAAAGGTGACCTGCTCCTGCCGCTCGGGGGTGATCGTCATGCCGTTCCAGATCACGTCGATGTCGCGGCTGTTGAGATCCAGCGTCTTGGAGTCCCAGTCGATCGGCTGCAGGCGCAGCTCCACGCCCATCCGGTCCGTCACTTCTCGGGCCAGATCGATGTCGAATCCTACGATCTCTCCATCGTCGTCACGAAATCCCATGGGAGGAAAACTGTCGTCCAAACCCAGAACCAACTCACCCTTGTCCATGATGTAGTCCAAGGAGGTGTCTTCTCCGGTCGCCGTCTCACCGGCTCCTCCGGCAAAGACGTACGTGGCGATCCCCGCCAACACGAGCAAAGCAATCGTTCGTTTCATGATATCTCCTGATAAATGTGTCGTTGAGGCGAGCAGTATAGGCGCCGCCGACGAAATCGGCAAGCATCGAGAAGCACGGGACGGAACATAGATCGAACCGAAGGTTCTGCGGCGCCCACACCCAAACCGTCGGCGTCCGCCGTATGGACGTGCGGGCGCTGCGGCGATATCCTTTCATCATATGAAACAAACAACTAAGGTCGTGTTGGCGGTGCTTGCCGTCCTGGCGATTATCGTGATCGCGATATTTGCCTCGTTTCGCGGCGCCTACAATAGCATGGTAGAAATGGAAGAAAACGTGAGTGCCGCCTGGTCTCAGGTGGAAAACCAGTACCAGCGCCGGTTGGATTTGATTCCCAACCTGGTGGAGACGGTGCAGGGCTTTGCCGACCAGGAGCAGGAAACGCTCACGGCGGTGACCGAGGCGCGCAGCCGCGCCGGGGGCGTCATGGAGATGGATGAGTCGCTCTTGGAAGACCCGGAGGCGTTTGAGCGCTTTCAGGAGGCGCAGCAGGGGCTCGGCTCCGCGTTGCAGCGGCTCCTCATGGTGACGGAAAACTATCCGGAACTGCGCTCCAATGAGAACTTTCTCACCCTGCAGGACCAACTCGAGGGCACGGAGAATCGGATCGCCGTGGAGCGGAGGCGCTTTAACGAGGCGGCCCGCACCTACAATACCTCGATTCGCCAGTTTCCGCGGGTGATTTTGGCCAACATGTTTGGGTTTGAGCCGCGGGAGTACTTTACCGCCTCGCAAGGCGCGGACAGCGCACCGGAGGTCGATTTTGGGGACTAAGCCGCTTTTGACCGAAGAGGAACTCAGCCGCGTCGCTCAAGCGGTGGCGGCGGCGGAGAAGGAAACCGGCGGCGAGATCGCCACGGCGATTATCGCCGAGAGTGACGACTACGGATTTAGAGAACTGGTGTTCGCGATTATTGTGGGCGTCGTGGTATGGACGGTGACCCTCGGGTTTCCCGGTCCGCTGGAGGCGTTACTAAACCGGCTCTTCTGGGCATGGGAACCGTGGGTGCTCGCCGCGCTCCAGGGTGTTGTGGGGATGCTGGCGGGCCTCATCGCCTACCTGGTGGCGCAGATTCCGGCGGTGGATCGGCTCATCGTGCCGAAGGCGGTAATGCGGGAAGCGGTGACGCGCCGGGCGCGGCGGCATTTCGTGGATTCCGGCACGTACGACACGATCGACAACACCGGTATTCTGATCTTTATCTCCCTCTTGGAGCGCCGGGTGGAACTGATCGCCGATCGCGGGATTCACCAGCAGGTTGACCCCGGCACGTGGGAGCCGATCGTGTCGGCTCTGAGCCGCGGCATCCACGAGGGGCACACCGCCGATGCGCTGGTTGAGGCGGTTCACGCCTGCGGAGAAGTCCTCAAAGGGCGCGTGCAGCCGCGCGCGGAGAACACCAACGAGTTGGCCAACCGTCCGGAAGAATTGGAGAAGGGATCATGAAGATTGCGCGTATCGGAATACTCGGACGACGCCCGGTGGCCATCACGCTCCTGTTGTCGGTTCTGGCGGTGGTCGGCGCCGGTGCCTTAGAGGTGCCGTCGCTCTCCGGCCGGGTGGTGGATGAGGCGGGAATCGTCTCCCAGGAAGGCCGCTCCGCTCTGGAGGACTACTTCCGCCGGATCGAGGAGGCCACCGGCGCGCAGATCGCCGTTCTCACCGTTCCCTCGCTGGAGGGAGAGGTGCTCGAGGACTACTCGATTCGCGTGGTTGATGAGTGGGAACTGGGCCAGGGAGACGAGGACAACGGCGTTCTGTTACTCATCGCGATGGAGGAGAAGAAGATTCGCATCGAGGTGGGCTACGGCCTCGAAGGACGCCTCACCGACGCCACCAGTGGACAGATTATCCGGGACTACCTGCAGCCGTACTTTCGCGCCGGTGAGTACACCGCCGGGGTGCTCAACGCCTCCCAAGCGATCGGTAACGTGGTTGCAGAAGATGCCGAGGTGGCCGGCATCGGCGCGGCGGGCTCCTCGGCAGCACCCCGAAGCTCGTCACGAAGTAGCAGCCGCGGCATTCCGATCAACCTGGGAGCGTTTGCGATTATCTTCCTGTTGGGCTCGTTTGGTCGCCGAGGCCGACGCGGCGGAGGACTGTGGCGGGCGCTCTTCTGGGGATCGATGCTCAGCGGCGCAACCCGGCGCCATCGCGGTCCCTTTAGTGGCGGCGGCGGGTTCGGAGGTGGCGGCGGCTTCGGCGGGGGCGGGTTCTCCGGCGGAGGTGGTGGTTTCGGCGGCGGCGGCGCCTCCGGGGGGTGGTAAATAGGGCCGTATCCACGATGTTGTTGCAACCACGATTGTGGATACAGCCCCGGTTACTCCGGCGGGTCCTTGGAGGCGAGCAATATGTCCTCGAAGAGCCCGTCAAACACTTCCACCTCGTCTTCGAAGTCCAGGATCTCCAGCGCCGCACGATACATGATAATTGAGGTGCGACACTGGGGCTCTTCCGGTACGTCCACAAGGTCGGCGAGTGCCTCCACGCCACGCTGGTAGGCGTCCTCTGTCACCGCCGCCAGCAGGACGTGGGGATCGCCGGCGGTAGACAGATAAATTCGGGGCTCTTCCATGAAGGATCCGGTGCCAAGGATGATCGCGCCGGCGTCGGGGTACATATCCGCCACGTGCGGCGGATATCCTCGGTCGGAGAGCACTGTCCACCAAAATTCGCTCTCTGTGAGCGGAAGATCATTGGGCCACGGTGCCACCGAGGCGAGGCGCATCCACAACTCCCCTGCTCCCCGCGGCGGAGGGGCGTGTTGATACGAAAAGAGCTGCAGAAACGAGAGCGGATCCCGGCGGATGAGCGTGCTTACCGCCGTGGTCCGGCCCACCACTCCCAAGAGCGGAACCACGCCCCGGCGCTGGCCGGCCTCTCGCTCGCCCCGCACCACATCGGCAAAGAAGAGCAGGTCCTCCACGCCGAAGTTCTTGAAGCTCAGAATGACACCGTACGTATGGAACAACTCCCCGTCATACCACAGCAGCGCGATGGCAGTGGTGCGGCCCTGCTCCACTCTCTCACTCAGGGTAGGTGAGTAGATGGTGAGGCGCTCCCAGCCCAAATCGTCCGGCCAGCCCTGCGGCGGGTCTCCTACCGGAGAGGCGGAAACGAAGGAGGAGTGCTCCGGGTCTACCCGTTCAGCCTCGCCAAGCGCCACGTACGTCCACGGAACGCGGCGCCACTCCTCCGCCAGAGCCAGCTCCTCTGCATCGAGGGCCCGCCCCTTCTCAGCGAGAAAGCGTTCAACCCGGGCTCGCGTGCCGCAGACAGCGGCACCGGCGAGCATGCCAAGGACGTTGCCTTCCCAGCCCGCGGGATACTCCTCCCACTCCGCCTCCAGCTCAAAGTAGCGCTGAAACGACTCCTCCGCGGCATCGGTGCGATCGGCGTAGTCAAATACGCGCGGCAGCAGCCGACCAAACACCGGGACGGAGTCGGGGCGTTCCACGACTACCGCCGCTCCTCAGCGGTGACCTGCCCGTCGTGGAGACGGATAATGTGGTCGGCGATCTCTACGATGGAGGGATCATGGGTGGAAAAGATAAACGTGGTGGCGAGCTCATGGTTGATCTTCTTCATGAGTTCGATGATCGCCTCGCCGGTGGCGCTATCAAGGTTGGCGGTGGGCTCATCAGCGAGGACGATCCGCGGCCGCGTCACCAGTGCCCGGGCAATCGCCACTCGCTGGCGCTGGCCGCCGGAGAGCTCGCTCGGGCGGTGACGGCGCCAGTCGGTGAGCCCAACCTCCTCGATGAGAAACTCCACGTACTCCCGGCGCTCCGCCTTGGGGGGGGCGTTGCCGGCGATGAGCAGGGGAAACTCCACGTTCTCAAAGACGTTGAGCACCGGCATCAGATTGAAGGACTGAAAGATAAAGCCGATCGCCCGATGGCGCAGGCGCGTGATTGCCCGGTCGGAAAGGTCACTGGTGTGCTGACCCACCACCTCCACCGACCCTTGAGTTGGCACGTCGATACAGCCGATGAGATTGAGAATGGTGGACTTACCGCTGCCGGAGGGCCCGGCGATCGAGGCGAAATCCCCTTCCCGGATCGTGATATCGACGCCGGTGACGGCGTGCACCTCGGTGGTGCCCAGGGCGTAGGTCTTGTGGACATCGGTGAGCTGCACGGCGGGGACAGCACCCCCGGGTGCGGCGGTACTCTGGTCGTGTTCTGTGGTCATCATGGGTCCCTTGTCGGTCTTCATCGCTGCGCCTCGCCGCTATTGTGCCACACTCGCCTTAAAAGGAAAACGAAAGGCTCAAACCAAAACTGACCGAGAGGACGTTGGACCCGGAGATGCGGAGCACCTGGTCCTCATCGTCTTCGGAATCGTCCTCGGGAACGATGCGCGTCTCGGCGATACCGCGATAATAGCTACCGGGGCGACCGTAGAACACCGGCATGCCGAAGGAGAGCTTCATTCCCGGGGCGATCGTGCCGGAGGTACCGGCGATAATCTGGCCGGAGGTGTCGGCTACGGCGTGGCGCCAACTGAGCTGTGGGCGCCAGCCATCACCCACGGCAGGCGCTTTCATGGCGAGGCCCACCAGGTGGGTACCGTCCCGGAGAACGCCGTCGTCGCCGGCGCTCTCATCGGCGCGGGCCGCGTCATAGCTGTACTCACCCCACAACGACC
>JBMCMH010000159.1:0-5383 GCA_048614515.1 Alkalispirochaeta sp.
CGGCATCGGCGAGCTTCCTGGATCGTGTTTTGGAGATTGAAGGCGTTCTTCCGATCAAAGGGCTGGAAGATGTCCAGCCCGCGGTCCAGCGTGATTTTCCATCCGGTGTCGGTGGTGATGTAGCGGGCGTGCAGAGAGCGTTCGTCACTGATGGTGTAGGAAAAATCGACTCCCGTCCCGAAGAATGATTCCCGCACTTGATCCAGCAGATCTTTCTGACTGTCGTCAAAGTCGCCGGCGCTGCCGGTGGTAAGCTGTACGCTCACCTCATCCCCCACGTCCTGGAGCTGCATCACCAGTTCCAGAAACTCGAAGAGGTTTTTCACCTGATGGAAGTTGCGGATGTAGGGGTCTACCAATTGGATGGATGTGGCTCCCCGCAGGCAATCGGCAAACAGCTCTCGAAACGAGACGCCGGTTTCATTCTCGGCCACTACGCGCTGCGTCCCGGGCTTGATATCCGTAGCTGCCGGCGGCGGTCCGGCTTCGATGGTGTCCGCCGGCCGATCTTGGCTCTCGGTAGCGGACGCATCAGCATTTCCCGACTCCCGCCGAGTAAGGCGGGGATAGGTCCGCTCTTCCAGGGTCCCCACCGTGGCGCGCGTGCCGGATTCAATATCGGTGTAGACAAATTTCCGTTCTTCAAACGTCTCGTCAATCCGTATCAGTTGGTTGTAGACGCGCTTGCGACCTTCCATTGCGAACCGCAACACCATCTCCACCTGCTCCTTCGTAGCGTCATGAGCGGGGAAGAGGATCTTGAGCATCCCACTGGTCGTCTTTTCGATTGCCGTCCGATCCCGCGCCGACAATCCGGGGTCAAGCTCAAAGTACCGGCGGTAGTCTTCGGCGTAGTCCGCCGTGCGGAGGTGTTTCAGCATCTCCGCAAAGTAGTCAACGATAAACCCGTACCCGTCGGTGAGGAGCTCGTTTCGGAGCACCGAGACCTCCCACCCCGGCAAGTAGAAGTGCAGCCGGTCGATGAACGCCGCATCGTGGTACGCGGCGGGGAGCTCCTCAAAGAGATCGGTATGCTTCAGCATGTAGGGCACCGAGCGGCGAGTGTTTCCCACAAATGCAAACGACGCGCCGGCGCTCTGCGTTTCCATCCCCCGCGAGAACGTCTTATTCGCCAGGTAGTTCTTCATCACATCCACGAGGCTCTTGTCGGTGCGTTTCTTCTGGCCGGCAAACTCGTCAAAGGCGATCGTGTCCCAGTATCCCACCAGCCCAAGCTTACCGTTGCTGTTGTTTACAAACAGCTTGGCCAGCGTCACCTCACCCCCGGAGATCAGAATTCCGTGCGGAGAAAATTCGGAATAGATATGCGACTTACCGGTACCCTTGGGCCCCAGCTCAATCAGATTGTAGTTATTCTCGCAATACGGAACCAACCGAGAGAGCAGCAGCAGCCGTTCCCGCTCACCAAAAAAGGACGGATCAAATCCCATACTCTGCAGCAAGAGCTCGATCCACTGCTCCATGGAAAACTGCGCCCGCCCCGCGAGATAGGTGTCCACATCAAAACTGGACACCTGAATCGGCTTGAGCGTCTCCACCGACCAGGGACCAACCCGACTATCCTCATGGTGCTGGTACTCCACGTCCACGATCGACCAGACGCCCCCCACCAGGAGCTTTGGATGGGATCGCACGTAGTCATCGTCAATCGGCACCGATTTCAACCCGAGATTCATAAAGGTTGCTTCGTACCGATCCAACTTGTCATTGAGATCCACGGTGATTCGATCGATTACCCGAAAACTGCCCCGCTCCTTGATCTGGGAGCGCACCAGCGCGGCCTCGTTGCGGATTACGTAGTGGTCACGAAGAATCTGCTGCACCCGCTCTACACCCTGTTCGATAACCGTCTCATCATCGGTGGCGCAGTACTGTCCCAAGAGATACTCCAGAACGTATACCGGCACCAGGGCGTTGCCCTTCACCAACTTGGAAAGGTCTTTTCTGACGATAAATCCGGGAAATGCTGCTATCGCCTGCTGATCAATCTCGCTACCCGCCATGCACTCCACCTTTAGAAATCGCGATCACCGATCGTCTGGTACCGGAACGTCTCCCGAGCATACGGTACCGCCGTCCCGCCCACCATTCGTTCAAGTACCAAATCAACGGTCCGGCCATTCGAGTGTACCGCATTGGGTCCAAAATGGAACTCCGCACTTTTCCCGCGGTTCTCACCATTGGTGTCGCGCGAGTCAAAGGTGAGTTCGATACTGTCGCTGATCGCAGTGCCGTCGGCGGCGAAAAACTGTCCCCGCAGGGTGACGGCGGGGTGTTTTTCGTCCACCGGGTGCTCCTGAAAGAATCTCACCACATAGGTCGGCGTGGTAATCGTCGCGTTGGTGGGTTTCATAATCGCCACCCGCACCGGCTCGGTGTCGTCCCGGCGCCCCGCCCGCACCCGTACTACCGGTATGATCCGCTCCTGGAGCGAAAGCCCACCGTGGACAAACCGCGTCCCCCCGCCGGGGCGCTTGATGCGGTACAATCCTTCCACAAACGACAGCGGAGACTCGCTCACGACCACCCCGGCGTTATCGGCTACCGTCATAAACGGTCCGGCGGCACCCCCTCCGGGGACACTCTCTGACCCCACGACATACCGCCGCTCTTTCTCCCCACCGTCGGGCGTCTCCGCCACCAACATGTGGGCATCAACTAACGGCCCACTCTGATAGAGATAGCCGTGGTCGGCGGTGATAACCACGTGGGTTCGGTTCAGCTGTCCGGTGATCTTGCGCACCATCGCCACCAGTCGCCGCAGCTCATCTTCCACGGCGTCCGGCGATTCCAGTTCCGTCTTCTGGTTGTCCGATCGCGCGTCGATGGTGTTGCTATAGATATACACCGCATCCAGTCCCGCCATCCGCTCCCGGGCGGCCGCCGTGGATAGCTCGGAAAGTTCCGACAACCGAAACGCGCCGGCCGTCTTTCCCGGAAATCGCCGGCTCACCGCCTCGGATAGGTACTGCCTGCGGCCTTCGGTAGTGGTAATATGCCGCTCATCCACCAGCACCCGACCATCGCTCTCCATGCGGAGCGTCTCATGGGGAAGCAGCGCATTCATTCCAACTTTGGTGACCGTCGGTGCCAGAGCCAGCATCGCCCCATGATCTACGGACAGCCGGTTCTCCCCGCGGAGCCGAACGGCAAGTTCCTGTCCCACCTCAAATCGCATCGCGTCGGAAATGATAACCACCAGCTTGGCGTTATCCCGCAGAAACGGGGCAACCACCGCCTCAAAGAACCCGGACTGTACCGGAAGCCCAAATCCCGGACTCCTCTCACCCGCCTGAGCTCGATCCCACGTTTCCGCCAGCGGTTGCAGATACTGGTGGAGGTATTTGCCCTCAACCCGCTCAACAAGATCCGCCATCGTGCCGGGACTGCCCGCCGCTCGGTACCGCGCCAACACCTGCCGGTAGAGCTGGTCTACCACGTACAGAGTCGAGTGGTAGCGAGCCACGAGCTCGTCGGCATGAGCCGGGGAGAGGTCGGCGGTACCCAAGGCAGACTCGAATCGCGCGATCCGCTCCAGACACTGGTAGATCGGACGCACCGTGGCATCCTCCGCGCGCACCCAAAACGATGACACCCGCGCCTCCGCGATACGGCCGATGCGGTGCCAATCCGCGTGGGGCTCCACCGCCTCCGCCACCAGGCGGTGGGCCAGCTCCGAGTCCACCGCGGGAAACAACGACATCGAACTGAGCTGATCAATGCTCAGGTGCCGGAGCTCTTCCGCAATACCCGAGGCGCGCTCCACCCACCGCACCACGGCGTGGTACCGGGAGTCATGCGCAAATCGGTCCCGCCACTCGCCGATCAGGAACCGGCAGTTCCGCTGCGCCCGGGTTGGCTGCGCCCCCTGCTCCACCGCCCACACCTGGCGGAAGATCTCTATCGCCGCACCGCTGGGCTCCACGGTGGGAGCGGCATCGGGAATATACTCGCGGAGGGCCGCCCGCCACGCATCGTCCAGACCAAAGCGCACTATCGCATCCCACCGGGCGCCCTCGCCACGAATCGCCTCGTCAATCAGTGCAAAAAGACTCAGGGTAAACCGCGCCGCCGACCGGCGCGAATCAGCATCAGGCGCGGCAAGCACACTGATCATCTTCCTCGCCAGAGAATCCTCCGTCTCCGTTTCCGGTTCAATCAACTCCGCCAGTGGGGCAAAGCGGTCCCGATGGTTATCAAAGAACGCCACATGCGCGGCAATAAACGGTTGAAAGGAGCGGCTCAGTCCCAATTCCTCACGATAGGTTTCCGACAGATCGGTGGAGAAGGAGAACCCCGCCAGAACCAGGTCCAGGAGCCAGTTCTCGGTGTCGGCGGGACGTGCATAGGGGGCGTAAATGAG
Organism: Alkalispirochaeta sp.; assembly: GCA_048614515.1. Lineage (GTDB taxonomy): Bacteria > Spirochaetota > Spirochaetia > DSM-27196 > Alkalispirochaetaceae > Alkalispirochaeta. The sequence continues at coordinate 4,385 of JBMCMH010000159.1, forward strand.
AAAATGGCGCCGGGGCTCCTCGGTTACCACGCGGTACTTGATCCACAACTCGTTGTTGGCGATCTCGAGCACATCCGCGGAGAGGTCCAGCTCATCCACCACCTCCCGGTGGCGCCCATCAGGGTCATACCAGAAGACGATACGGTGCTTTTCAGAATGGGAAGAAACGGCAGACTTAATCTTTTCGTACATCCGAGCCCCTTATTGACAGCTCTGCAATTGTACGCCGCCACGTCTCTGGAATCAACGGACCAAGATTGAACCATCCGGTTCTCTGCTGTTTGTCGTGGTGAAGTGGAAAGGGTCACTCGACACGAGCGCGAGCAATTGGTTTCAGCTTATTAATCTCTTTCGCTTCCGGGCTGTTCATCGCGTGCCAAAGGTCCCAATCCTGCTGCAACCCCAACCAAAAATCCGCGGACATACCAAGAACACGGGCAAGCCGCAAGGCCGTATCGGGCGTTACCGCCCGTCGGCATTTCACAATCTCGTTAAGACGAGGATACGAAACACCCAGGGAATGAGCGAGTTCGGTCTGCGTGAGCCCCAGCGGTTTTACGAATTCCTCAAACAACATTTCCCCGGGATGTGTCGGTGGACGATTTCGCGGCAATCGCCTGCCAGTATCAGTGGTAATCCGTAATTTCGACTTCGTAGGCATAGCCTTCCTCCCAAATGAAGCAAATCCGATATTGCTGATTAATGCGGATGCTGTATTGATTCTCGCGATTGCCTTTCAACCGCTCCAATCGGTTTCCAGGCGGCACCCTCAGTTCATTGATCTCCTGAACTCTGTTGATTTGATCCAACTTCCTGCGTGCAACTGACCAGATCGACTGCGGACAACATCTTCGCGCTGCCTGCGATGCTACGCCATCATAAATATCTTCCGTGCCGGCAGACAGGAAATCGTTTATCACGACCCATATTATAACGGCGTCCGTTATTACGGTCAAACTATTTCCCGACTACACATTCAACTCCCGAAACGATTACGCG
>JBMCMH010000160.1:0-5381 GCA_048614515.1 Alkalispirochaeta sp.
AAGCGAGAGGTCCTGCGCGGAACGCTCCGTTCGTCCTCAACCCATCGATCCAACCATGTCTGTACTGTTGCCATAACACCGTACAAGACTGCGCCGGCGGGTACGGTGCTTGCGGAAGATCCGCCGAAAATGGCAGGGGCCCACGAAATTTCTCGGCGACCCGGAAACAGATGTGTGGTATCGGGGTGCGCCGCTACTCTACAACGATGAAGGTGCCCCACATGCCGGCCTGGCGATGGCCCGGCACGCTGCAGTAGAACTCATACTCTCCGGCCTCGTCGGCGGTAAACTCGATCGTCTGTGAGTCCCCGCCATTTATGACATCGGTGGCGGCATCAAACTCGTCGAGGACCCAGTCGTGCCGGCCACCGGTATTCTCAAACGTCAGCCGGATCGTGTCGCCCTCGTTGACGCGAATCTCCGATTGCACATACGAGAGCTGATCGTTCTGAACGGTAATTTCCTTGACCTCTCCGTCTTCACCGGTGACGTCCACCGTCTCCTCCGCCATCAGCGGCGCCGCCGCGGCTACCAGAACCAACATGATTAAGATACTCAGCTTCTTCATACTGTTGAAGATAGCGCGGTGAGGGGCAAAGGTCAAAATGGACGGAGGCCCGATGTTTCGGGCCCCCGCATTGCGTTACGATACGTCCTCGTCGAGGCCGGGTTGAGGTCACTGATTTTGCTGGGCGAGTAGCTGCTGGAAATACTCTATCGTGGGCTGCAGGCCTTCGTGTAACGCCACGTGGGGCTGCCAATCGAGTTCTGCCTTCGCCACCGAAATATCCGGCTTCCGTTGCAAGGGATCATCTTCAGGCAACGGCCGATACACCAATTGGCTGGTGCTCCCGGTGAGCTCGATAACCTTCTCCGCCAGTTCCTTGATCGTGAACTCCCCGGGGTTCCCGATATTAACCGGGCCCACAAACTCCGGCCGGGAGTTCATCATGCGGATCATCCCGTCGATGAGATCATCAGCATAGCAGAAACTGCGTGTCTGGCTCCCATCACCATAGATCGTAATATCCTCGCCGGCCAGCGCCTGCATAATGAAGTTACTCACCACCCGCCCATCAGACGGATGCATTCGCGGCCCGTACGTATTGAAAATGCGAATTACTTTGATACTCAGATCGTGCTCACGCCAGTAGTCGAAGAAGAGCGTTTCGGCGCAGCGCTTACCCTCGTCATAGCACGCTCGTGGTCCAATGGGATTGACGTTGCCGCGGTAGTCTTCCGTTTGGGGATGCACCGTGGGATCACCGTAAACCTCGCTGGTGGATGCCTGCAGGATCGGAATTTTCAGCCGCTTTGCCAATCCCAGCATGTTCACCGCACCGACTACGCTGGTCTTGGTGGTCTGCACAGGATCAAACTGGTAGTGGACGGGACTGGCAGGGCACGCCAGGTTGTAGATCGCATCTACCTCCACAAAAAGGGGAAAGGTCACATCATGCCGCATGAACTCGAAGCGCGGGTTGTCCAGCAAGTGGTAGATGTTCTGCTTGCGACCGGTGAAGAGGTTGTCTACGCAGAGCACTTCATTGCCTTCAGCCAGCAACTTGTCGCAGAGATGACTGCCAAGAAACCCGGCGCCGCCGGTGACCAGGATACGTTTGGGTTCGGAAAAACTGGGAGTGATCACTGAGACTCCTTTCGGCGAGCTTCGCCGAATACCAGGCGATCATATCCGAAGAAATTAAGAATGACCGCTACGATGATACCGATAAGGGCATTGGGCTGATACGGCATGCCGGTTAGCGACAGCGAATAGAACAGAACGACCCGCACCGCCGCGCTCAAGAATGTGACGCCGTGGAAATTTACCACGGCGCGCAGACGCCGTCTGCGGGTCCATCCACGGCCTTTGGCACCGACTTGCCAGGTGAGACGGCTATGCAAGAAAAACCCGACCAGAATAGAGACCTCGATACTCACGACGTTGGCGATATTCTCGCCCTGCACACCTTCGAGTCCGGCGATCTCTACCAAACCGGTTATGGCAATTAGCTGGCTCAACGCTACCAGAACACCCATCAACCCGTAGCGCGTAAACTTGGCGAGTCCGGTTGTATTGTACTTCAGTACGCAGTACAGCGCCCGAAAGGCATCACTCAGGCCAATCTTCTTGCCTTCCTCGTACGTCCGCCCGTGGTAGGAGATCCCCACCTCATAGATGCGTAGTCCTTCATTCCGCGCCATGTCTGCCACTTTGGCGGTAATCTCCGGCTCGATGCCAAAGCGACGCTCGTAAATCGTGATGCGATCGAGGATTGGCCGTTTAAAGACCTTGTAGCACGTTTCCATGTCGGTGAGGTTGAGATCGCTCATCATGTTTGAGAGCCAGGTAAGTGCTTTGTTTCCGAGGCTATGCCAGTAGTACAGGATACGGTGGGATTCACCACCGGCAAACCGCGAGCCGTACACCACGTCCGCCTTCCCGCTGATGATCGGTTGCAGGAGCTTGCCGTATTCGTGAGGATCGTATTCTAAATCAGCATCTTGAACGATCACGACATCTCCGGTAGCAGCCCGAAATCCCGTCTGCAGCGCCGCGCCCTTGCCGCCGTTGGTTTCGTGATACACCACGGTATGACGATCCTCATATCCCTTAAGGATTTCTCGCGTCCGGTCGGTGGAACAGTCGTCCACCATAATGAGTTCGATTCCAGTAAACGGGTCCGGCAGCGCCACGGACTCCACCACTGAGACGATTTCCTCCAGAGTAGACTCCTCGTTGTAGACGGGCATCACCACCGATAGTTTCATCAATCCTCCTGTTCGCGGTCGATGATCACACCGCCTCGAGCCTGTTCTCGTTGTTCGTCCGTGAATTCTTCGGGATTCTCCACCATTTCCTGTCGGTTATTGAGCACCTCACTCCGGCGAGCGGGCTGGTCAAATGGGTGTACCCACGGGAAATTGACAAACGAAAGCACATTTCCCAGAAACCATACCGTCAGCACCCCCGTCGTCAGTCGACGGCGTACCAATTCTGGAGACGTGGTGAAACTGTGGGCAATATGAGATATCCACATCCAAAGCGCCCACGCCCCAAGCCCAAAAATGACGATCGCCACATCCGAGACCATATAGTCGTAGTAGCGATTGGCAGCAAAGATTTGCGCCCACGTACCGAAAAACAACAACGCAATAAAAATCAAACGGTCACGAGTGAGTTTGAAGTCCCGCGGCCGCGCAACAGCTCCCATGGCAAACAGGAGCCACACACTGAAGAAGCCGACCAGGTGCCGCAGGCTTTGCCAGAGTGAGTGCATGACTTGCTGTACCGACAAGATCGGATTCTGCCGAAACATGTCGAGCATCCATACCCCTTGGTCGTAGTTGGCCGCTTCGTGGTTCACATACGGGATGTCCATGGCACGCAAGTAGAGGAGATAGAGTGCAAGGGGAACCAAGTGAACCACCACGCTCAGAATCACTTCCCGCCAGCGTCGTTTATACAGAGCGAACAGAACGATCGCCAGATAGACGGCATAGTTTTGCTTTGCCAGCATGAGAATACCAACCGCAAAGGAAGCCACCGACACGGTCACTAGTGTTCGCACTCTGGAAACGGTCTCATCGCGCGACTGGTCCACAACCTTGAGAAACATCCAGATAACCAGAATCGGCGTGAGCACTTGAAGCTCGGTTGTCTGAAAGGTGGCCACGAACTCGACAGAATGCGCGTGGAAGAGCATAAGAAGCGTCGCAAACATGGCTGGTTGCGATGGCATCCATCGTCGGAGAATGTGGAACATCGCCACCGCCCCCGCAAAGAAGACAAGAAGCTTCAACACTACATACCCGGCACCCGCCCGTTCCAGGGGCGAGAGCTCGACGACCGGGCTCGCGACGAAACCGATGACGCGACCGATTACGTACACGGTCGCGGGATAGGTAGGTCGATTGATGCGATCGGTGTACATTTCATAGGTCTGCGGAAAATATGCGGCGGATAGGATCTCTACTCCCGCGGCTCGATTGTACTGCCACATGACCGGAATCGAATCGATTCCACGAAACGACTCCTTTTCCGGCCATGGATTCAGCCACGCAATGTTGGCGCTAATCGCGAAAATGAGGACGACGGCACCGGCAAGAATGAGGTGGTGTTTTGAATCGATCAATCATCATCTCCTTGTGGCGGATACCGTACCTATCCGGTGTATCTTGGGCAAGCGGACGGTGCGACGTCATTCGGCCACCAGATCCCCCAGCAGACGGGCCGTACGTTTCGGCACTTGCTGAAGCTGCTCACGAAAACGGCGGTGCGCCGCGGTAACGATCCGAATGCGTTCTTCCGCGTGGTCCAGGTAATACGCAATCTGCTCCTCGAGATCGCCTCCGTCCCAACGGACCGGCACGTACGTCTCGCCGGGCACAAAGATATCCGGCCACGTGCGAAGATGACTCATGTCAGGTTTTATCAAGAGAGATCCTGCCCGAACCGCCTCGAAATCACGAAAGCACACCTCCCCCCAACCGAACGGACTGAAGGTAATCCGGGAGCGCTTCATGTCGGCAAGATAGCGCCGCGCAGGCACGCGATCGCGGGCAACGTTCCAGCCGTGCCGATGCGCAGCTCCATCGAGCACCTCCGTCAGCACCTCCCGATGATGCGCGATGGTCGGGTATCCCGGTCTTCCCAAACGGGCGTTCACGTCGTAACGATACTCATCTTCCGCGATCCAATCGGGCACGAGTGGGTTTAGCATCTCTTCCCGGTGGATAATGGGTCGAGAGAGTCGTGGACCACCACCGGGCATTCGCGCCAACGCTACCCCGATCCGTTGGAGCGTCTTCCGCCGCGGAAAATCACCAACACCAATGTTCCAGTGGACATGGATTTTGGACAGATCGTGTTCTGCGACCGCGTCGGGAATCACCGGATTCGGATCCTCGACGCCGTGATCGTGATGGTTGCGGTGGGTGAAAAGCTCTCCGCCGTACAGGTGACGCTGGTAAAGACTGAGGTCGGTGAAGACCGCTTTGGTATAAAACCGGTCCACCAGCGGCAACACCTCCGGCCGATGTAGTCCACCCCCGGCGTTGCCATTGAGAAAGAAGATCCGACGATAGCGCTGACGCAGACGCGCCATGAGATCGAGGTCGGTGATTGGGGGCTTCAGGAATCGGCGCACCACCACGAGATACTCGTTACGATCACGGCGCAGACACCATTCCGGATCATCGGTAAAGGTGAGCCGCGGGGGCCCGTCCGGCACACGGCCCCGGACGCCCTGCACAGCTTCCGCCGCGGTATCCGCCATCGCCTCGGCCTGTGCCTCAGGCCACGCCGCACGGTGTAAACCAAGAATCCACGGCGACAGAGTGTGAAACACGGAGATGCGGTCGTAGAGGGCGAGGATCGT
>JBMCMH010000161.1:0-5375 GCA_048614515.1 Alkalispirochaeta sp.
CAGTCCGCCGCGGAACGGCGGAAAGCCGGTGCCCATGATCATCGCCAGGTCAAGCTCCTCCGCCGATCCTACAACCTCTTCCTCGAGCGCGTATGCCGCCTCGTTCACCATGTTGAGCATAGCCCGGTCAAAGATGTCGCGGTCCGATGGGCGGCGTGCTCCTGCAGAACGTGGCCCGGCCGGCTGTGCACCGGCGGGACCGGAGTCGCCCGCCGGCCGCGCAGTGGAGTCGGATGCGGCACCGGAACCGAGGGCGCCGCGAAGCGCCTCCTTCATCCGGGGATTGGGCGCCTGCTGCTTGCCGTGGGCATACGTGTAGAATCCGGCTCCTGTTTTCTTCCCCAGAAGCTGTTGATCATCCTTGATCGAGTCGAGCGCCGGTGCCGTCGCCATGCGTTCGCCGAAGGCGTGATGCAACGTCTCCGCCACGTGAAATCCTACGTCGATGCCCACTTCGTCCAGGAGGGTGTAGGGCCCCATGGGCATACCAAACTCGGTGAAGAGCTGATCCGCCGCGGGAAAATCGATACCCTCCGAGAGCATCACCGCCGCCTCATTGAGATACGGAAGCAGCAATCGATTGACGAGAAAGCCGGGGGTATCCTTCACGACCACCGGTGTTTTGCCGAGGCGCAACGCCAGGGCGGTCACGTCACCAATTACCGCATCGTCGGTGGCCTTTCCCCGAATTACCTCCACCAGCGGCATGCGATTGACGGGATTGAAGAAGTGCATTCCCGCAAACCGTCGGGGCCGCTTCATGGCGGAGGCCATCTCGTCGATAGAGAGCGCCGAGGTGTTGGTGACCACGATCGTGTCATCGGAGATGTGCTCTTCCAGCTCCGCCAGGACCGATTTCTTGACGTCCAGCCGCTCTACCACTGCCTCCACCACGATATCCGGGTGACCGAGCGAACGGTATTCCACGGCGCCGTGGATCTGATTGAGCTTGAGGTTGACCTGGCGGTCGTCGAGCTTGCGGCGCTGCTTGAGCTGGTCGTAGACGTCCTTCGCGCTTTGGTAGCCTTTGTGCACCGCGTCCCAGGCGATGTCCTTCATCACCACCGGAATGTCCTTGTTGCTGAACAACCACGCGATGCGACCGCCCATGACACCGGCGCCGAGCACCGCCGCTCGGGCTATCGGTCGGTCGGTACGGGCGTGCGCCAGGACCTCCTGCCGCTTGGCGCGTTCCCGCGCGAAAAACAGCCGGGTCAGATTGGTGCTGATATCCGTTGCCGCGAGGCGACCAAAGGCGGCCGCCTCTTTCCGGTGCGCTCGGCTGCGGGCAGCGCGATTGGTGAGCGCCCCGCCGGTGGTGCGGCGGAGCACGGTGAGCGCTTCCAGCGGGGCGGGGTAGTGCCCGCCGGTTTTTTTTAGGACGTCCTTTCTGGCGGTGCGGAAGACGATTCTGCGGCCGATGGGAGTGCGCTCCAGCCACCACGACCGGCGCGCGCGCGCCTTTTTGCGGTTTCGCGCAAGCTGCCGATCACCGCCGTCGGTGATGAGGCGGCCGAACAGAGTCTTCGTCCACTCATCAAAGAATGCCGGGGGATAGACCATATCCACCAGGCCGTATTTGAGCGCCCGGCCGGCATCGATGGTGGATCCGGAGAGGATCATCTTTGTGGCCTGTGCCCATCCTACCGTCCGGGGCAGACGGAACGTTCCGCCCCAGCCGGGGATCACGCCGAGCTGCGTTTCCGGCAGTCCGATCGTGGTCTTGGGGCTATCGGCGGCGGTGCGATAGTCGCATGCCAGGGCCAGTTCCAGACCGCCCCCGAGGCAGCTTCCTCTGATCGCCGCCAGCGTCGGCACCGACAGATCCTGAATCCGGGCAAAGATCGCCTGACCCGCCGCGGCGGCGCGCTCGCCGTCCGCGCTGTCGGTGATCGCTTCGATGAGGTGGATGTCCGCCCCGGCGATGAAGTTGTGCTTCTTGGCGCTGGCAAACATGACGCCCGAAATCTCGCCGGCGGCGGATCGCCGCTCGAGCTCGGTGAGTTGGGCGTCCAACTCACCGATCGCCTCCCGGGTGAAGGTGTTGAGCGAGCCGGCCGGTGAATCAAAGGTCAGCGTTGCGATACCTGAGTCGGAATCGGTCTCCAGGCTGAAGTAGGTTGCCTCTGTTTTGGTGTCTGTTTTTGTGGTTGGTTCGGTCACGGGGATTCTCTCCTTTCTCGTGTACGTGGGCGTGCGGGGCGGCCTGCGCATGCTCATATTCGTGCGCGTGCGCGTGCGCGTGCACCCCGGTGCGCGGCCGGTCTTAGCTTTTGGCTGCCGCCGCGCAGCATCGATCGCTCAGGCCGCCTCGAGCAGCATCGCCGCTCCCTGGCCGCCGCCCACGCAGAGCGTGGCCAGACCGGTGGATTTGTTCTGCCGACGCAGCTCCCGAAGCGTATGTAAGACGATGCGGGTGCCGGTCATACCCACCGGATGGCCCAGGGCGATCGCGCCCCCCTGAAGGTTCATAATCGATCGGTCGAAGAGGCCGATCTTCGTGTCCCGGCCCAGATAGGTGCGGGCGAACTCGTCGGAGTCGCTGGCGCGTTCACAGGCGATCACCTGCGCCGCAAACGCCTCATTTATTTCCAGGTATTCAATATCCGACATCCGGAATTTGGTCTGATCCATGAGCCGGGCGGTAGCGTATACCGGGCCCAGACCCATACGTTCCGGCTCCAAAGACGCGTAAGCAAAATCGCGAAGGTAGCCTATCGGCTTGAGTCGACGACGCTTGGCCTCGGCCTCACTCATAAGGAGTATCGCCGCGGCGCCGTCGGTCACCTGTGAGGAGTTTCCCACCGTGACGGTACCGCTCCGCCGGTCAAAGTAGGGTTTCAGTTTGGCGAGGCTTTCCATGGATTGTCCGCCTCGTGGGCCCACATCCTCTTCAACAAGCGAGTCAAAGTCGGGATAGTGGGGAACCGGCAGGAGTTCGTCATCGAAGAGATGTTCCTGCTGCGCCGCCACCGCTAGTTGGTGACTCCGAAGCGCAAACTCATCCTGTTCTTCCCGGGTGATGTGAAACTCCCGGGCCAGGTTTTCCGCGGTGAGCCCCATAATCAGGCCGCTCACCGGATCTGTAAGGCCCTGGATGAGGCCGATTTCCGGTTTGAGCATGCGAAGCCGGAATGTGAGGAGCGTCTTGATCCGGTCCCGCCCCGTCTTACTCCGCATGAGGCGGTTCATGAAGTCGGTGTATTCCGTATTGAAGAGCAGCGGAATATTGCTCATGCTCTCTACTCCACCGGCGATATAGATCGATCCACGGCCCGCGGCGATCTTGGTGGCGGCGTCACTAATCGATTCCATACCACTGGCGCAGTTCCGGTGAACCGTATAGGCGGGCACGTTGATCGGCAGACCCGCCTTGAGCGCGATTACCCGCGCGATATTCGCAGCGTTCGCCGGTTGCGCCACATTGCCGATAATCACCTCATCCACCTCGTTTGGGGTCACCGGCGCGCGATTGATTACCTCGCGCACCGCCGCCGCGCCGAGGTCGTCGGCGGGGGTATCTTTCAGAACGGTTCCTGCTTTCGCCATGGGCGTGCGAATCCCGTCAATGATTGCGACTCGATTCTTCACCTGCTGCCTCCAATCTGTTGGTACATCTCTTCAATACGGTCGTGGTACATCTCTTCAACCTGCCCGCGACGAACTTTCATCGTCGGCGTCAGTTCTCCCGTCTCAATGGACGCGGCATGATCCATGATTTCGAATCTGATCACCTGCTCACAGTGGTGTAGGTGTGTATTCATTTCGTCGATATGTTCCTGTAGCTCATCCCGGAGATGTCGGGAGGCGAGGTACTCCGCATCGGTCATGGCGGCAAAGCCCCGTTCCTCACGAATTTGCTGTACCTTCTCCATGTCGGGAAAAATCAACGCCGTCACGTAGACGCGGTTGTCCGCGAAGATCACCGCCGTGTCCACCACCGGGTGCTCCGAAATCGCGCGCTCGATAGGTACCGGCGGAACATACTCGCCTGAGGATTTCTTAAACAGTTCTTTCTTGCGCCCGGAAACCGTCAGGTATCCGTCGGCATCGATCGAACCCAGGTCTCCGGTATGGAGCCATCCATCCTGTATCGTGTCCGCGGTGGCGTCGGGGCGGTTGTGATAGCCGCGCATGACGTTCGGTCCGCGGACGAGGATTTCTCCGTCATCGGCAATCTTCACCTGGATATCGGGAAACAGAGGCCCCACCGTTCCCACTTTTCGATGCCCCGGATAGTTGGCCGCGATCACCGGTGATGATTCGGTCATGCCGTAGCCCTCATACACCGGTAGTCCCACGTTGATGAAGAAGCGTGCCAGCTCCGGCGCCAGCTTTGCGGACCCGCTGATCATGGTATGCAGGTGGCCGCCGAGGGCGGCGCGGAACTTCCGGTACACAAGGCGATCGAATATGCGGTCCAGGAGAGTAGTGCGGCCGTCTACGGGGCGCGTCTCCGCCCGGGCAATCGCGGCTTGTGCGATCCGTCCGGCGATACCGGGGGTTGCCGCTGCCTTGTCGTTCATTTTGATGTTGACCTTCTCCAGGAGCCGCGGAACCACGGTCATGACGGTGGGACGCACCGTCGGCGCATAGGTGGTGAGCAGCTTAGGATTATCCACGAAATACACCGGCACCCCGGTGGTGAGATAGAAGTACACCACCATTCGCTCAAAGATGTGCGCCAGCGGTAGCAGCGAAATCGCCGCGTCCCGATCGGAGTGCAATGTGAAGCGTGCTGCCGCGCCGGAAATCTGGCTCAGGAGATTGGCCTGAGTCAGCTCCACGCCCTTGGGAAGTCCGGTAGAACCGGAGGTGTAAATGATCGTGCACAGTTCGTCGGCGGTACCCCGGTTTACGAGTGTCTGATAGCGTTCCGGGGCTTCTTCGGCGATCTCTGCTCCGCGTCGCAGAAGTTCCTGGAACCGTTCGTTGTCCGTACAACATCCGAAAGTGATGATCTCCGCCCGGTCCCGGCCCTGCTCGACCGCCATGGGGATCTCCTCGGGATACCCCACAAACAGGTAGCGCATACCGGAGTCACTCACCTCATGACGAAAACTCTCAGGAGAGATCTTCTTGAATATCGGAACGGTGACGCCGCCGACACTCTGAATCGCCAGATCGGCGATCACCCATTCCGGGCTCGGCGGCGAAATAAGCCCAACCCGTTCGCCCCGGGTCACCCCGAGATCTGTTAGTCCCAGCGCCAAATTTCGAATCGTTTCAAACGCTTCAGCCGTTGATACATGCCGCCACCCACCGTCAGGTTCAGGGTAGTTGAGAAAATCCACCTGCGGTGACCGCCGAAACGTATCCAGGATGAGGGCAGGAAGGGTCTGTGCCATGTGTATCTTCACCTCCGTATCGCCGTT
>JBMCMH010000162.1:0-5373 GCA_048614515.1 Alkalispirochaeta sp.
GGCCAGAGGATTCTGGTGCACCCGGAACGGGACACCGTCGTTGTTATCACGGCGGATCAGCACGATGAATCCCAATGCGATATCCTCATTCGGGACTTCATTCTGCCGGCCTTGTGATACCATGGTGATATGAAGACGATCGTCACAACAGGAACCGGCGGGCGGAACGACGCGATGCCGTTTCCGCTGATTCAAGGCACCGATTGTTGAGGCTGTATTGTAACGGAGCGTGTCTACCAATGGAGCAACACCGATGAGCGATATCAGCCAACTCCTGGATAACGCCAGGGCATTTCTGGGCCTCACCCGTGAGGAGGCGCGGCGCGCGCTCGGTGGCACGGTCCACACAGTTGAGGATGATGAGTACGGACAGATGTCCAACCTCACGACCTTGGAAGCCCCGAGTGGATTTCCGGGCACGCTCTATGTGAAGGACGAGGTGGTGGAGCTGATCCGCATCGGCCACGACCACCTCGCAACAACACCACCGGCGACATTGGAGGCGTCTCTCCCCGGACCCGGTGTGCGGTTAGCATCGCGGGCGGGAAAAACCGCTCACCTGGCGGTATATGCGGAACAGGGTATCGCCTACTCATACCACGGCGACCGCATCCATTTCCTGGAAATTTTTCGGCCCTGTTCCCAGCGAGCATATCAGGCGCGCATCTACCACAGACCTCCCGATTTTATTCGATAACACCTTCGTGCGGCGTGATAGACCACTGCGCATCGCGCGGGTGCACTGTTTCTGGTATTTGGTATCGTGCAAGGTGGGGAGAGGTGGGGCCGAGCGTCCGCCCTGGGCGAGATCTCAGCGAGACTCACCCGTCTCCGCCGTGTTCGTAATTGAGTAATTTCGCACAATGGTATACGATTCATACGAATAGTATGGGTTTGTCGCGCACCCACCAATATGATGCGGATCTCTACCACGATATCGTGCAGCAGTCAGGGTGTGCATATTTGGTATTCGATCACGGAGTGTGTACGTATGCCTCTCCGTCATATTGGTCCGTGGTCGGCTATAATACGGACGAAGAACTTGATACGGCCGCCACGGCCCTGAGAGAACTACTGCACCCGGAAGATCGAGACGCCGTACTACTTGCCTTTGCCGATGCCGTAGAGCGCCAGGATCCTGAAGTATCGATGACGTATCGCGGTCGGTGCAAAGATGGATCCTATATTCTCCGCCGCGACCTCGCTCGGCTGGTGTACGATTCCCACGGTCGCCACGTAAAGACCTACGTAGCGGTTCGGCAGCTCCCGCCCACTGATGCCGCCCGAGAAGAAGTCTTGATTCGCGGACATGCTCGCCTCCTGGCGGAGCTCCTGCACCGGACTAAGAACGACCTTGCCATGGTTCGTTCACTACTCCACCTCCAAGCGGACGCCACCACCTCCCCCGAGGCTCGAGTGGCGCTGCAGGCGGCGGAAGACCGCATCGGCGCAGTAGGCCGGGTCTATGACTATCTTCACCAGTCCGGTCGAATCCGAGATAACGACCTCGCTGATATGCTCACCGGTTTTCTTGAAGATTTGCTCGGGAAGTCCGGCCTGAAGCACGTCTCAGTAAATATGCGCATACCCCCCGGCGTGGTGGTTTCGGCACGTATGTCTACCTCCGTGGCGATAATGCTGAATGAAATCGTCACCAACGCAGCCAAATACGGTCACACCGAAGATGCTTCTGACGTCAGCAGCAACATTCTTCTCGACATGCCCCGTGACACCCCCGACCCACGCCTGGTGATTCGCGTCCGGGACCACGGGCCGGGCTTCCCACCCCACGTCTTAGATGGATCACACCGAGGGTTCGGATTGGACATGGTACAGGCCCTGGCCTCTCAACATCACGGCACGGTACACTTGGCATCCGATCATGGTGCCGTAGTCGATATTGCGATCCCCCTTGATCCATCCTACTAATGTTACGTACCGGAGGTAATGCATCCATGATTCGTGCACCAAGAATATCGAGTTGGTATCGCAGTATTGCGATCCTCGGACTAATCACAATTATCGGAGCCCCCGTATACGCGGCAGCTCAGCGCGAGACGGAAGACGAGCCCGTGCGAATCGGGATATCCCAATTTGTGTCACACCCTGCACTGGATGCGGTGCGCGAAGGGATCATAGACGAGCTTGCTGATCGCGGCTGGGATGAGATCGCTTACGACGTCCAGAATGCCAACGCCGACATTAGCACCGCTCGGCAGATTGCCACCAAATTTGAAAGCGACCGTGTAGACCTCGCGATCGGAATCGCAACGCCGGTGGCGCAAGCGCTCCGGGCAACGATGGATTCCATACCGGTCGTGTACACCGCCATTACCGATCCCGTTTCGGCCGGCCTGGTTGACTCTCTCACCGAAGGGGAGCCCGGCATCACCGGGGTGTCCCACCGGAAGCCGGTTCAACAGCAAATCGAGTTTATGATGGATCTGCAGGAAATCACTTCGTTGGGGCACGTCTATTCAAGCGGCGAGACAAACGCGGTCTTTCTGGCGGAACAGACCGAGGCCGCGGCCGACGCGCTGGGGATCGATTTTGTCAGTCAGACGATCACCAACCCCAGTGAGGTTCGCACCGCCACGCAGTCAATTATCGATCGCGTCGATGCCCTGTACGTGAGTACCGACAATCAGGTGGTTTCCGCACTGAGCGCACTCTCCGAGGTAGCCAGCTCCGCCGGGGTGCCGGTCCTCTCTGCTGATCCCGATAGCGCGGTGGAGAACGATGTCTTCATTGCGTGGGGTTTTGATTGGTACGCGATTGGACGTACCACGGGAGAGCTGGTTGATCGCATCCTGCGTGGCGCAGATCCTGCCACGATTCCAACCGTCCTGGTAGAGGACACGGATCAGATGTCAATGGTGCTCAATACTATCGTCGCAGAGCGCTTGGGTATTCCCCTCCCCTCGGAGGTAATCTCCGAAGCAGATACGGTGATCAACGAGTGAGGCGCTACGTCCGGGGAGCGGGAGCCTCACCCCGGGCAACTACCAGATAGAACGCGCCGGACACGATGAAGATCGCTCCTCCCAATTGCCACGCCAACGAAATACTAAAATGCTGGGACACGATTCCCCACACCAGCGCGGCGACTCCGCCGCCGGCCTGCAAGAAGAGCGATTCCACCGACAGTACCGTTGACCGAACCTCAGCGGGGATATTGGTGTTCAACAGGGTTTGCTCGGGGGAACTGCTGATTCCGTTGAGGAAGAACAACGCAAAATACATGATCGCAAAGGTGGTAACCGTCTCTGAGAGCGACAACATCACAAACAGCCCTCCAATAATGACGCGGAGCACGGTCACAGCGGTGGCGTAATGCGGTCCCACGATCCGGAACAGTCCGTTCGCCGTGAGAGATCCTATCGCACCTACCAGAAAGTACCCCCCTGTGAGCACGCCAAAAAGACGGGTCGGACTGTCTGCCGATGTAAGCCCATCCACAAATGGTTGCCAGTACTGCTCCAGCGCCGAGAACGCGATACCCCAACTCGCAGCACCTAGAAGCAACAAAAGTACAACCCGGTTTGTCACGCCATGTCGGTACGCGCTTCTCACCGTCGCGGGCAACGCCTTCATCCCGCTGACAAAGCCCGAGAATCCAGGTCGTTGTGCTTCGGCGGGAACAAGCGCCCGTGTCAGCCCCACCTGTATCACCAGAACCGCGATCACCACCAGAAACAGGAGCGAGTACTGATCCAACGTGACACTACCCCACCAGATATCCCGAGAGAAGCGGGTGTCCGCCAAGAATCCCCCCGCCACTCCCCCGACGGCCAGCGCCAGGGGGATCACCGCTCCGAGCCGGGCAAGAAACCGCTGCAGCCCATCAGCGGATGCGACCCCGGAAAAGGCATCTACGAAATAGGCATCCATACATCCGGAGGAGAGCGCGCGGGCCGCCCCAAGAAAGACAAATCCTCCGAGTATGGCCACGGGCTGAAATGCGACGATTAGGATTATGGCCGCCGTAATTTGCGCTGCCAGAGACAGGAGATACACCGTTCGCCTGCCCAACGTATCCGACAACCCGCCGGTCGGAAGTTCGAGGACCGCCACCACAATCGAAAGTATTGCGACATTCAAACCCACCTGCGAAAGCGTCAGCCCTCGATCAAGCTGAAATATCGCGAACACCGGTACTACGAGCCCCATGGCAAACCAATGGATAAACTGATTAATGAGTGCAATCGCGGTGAGTTTTGCTTCCGTCACGTGAGTCGCCTCCCGACGCTTGAAGTACGAGCAAGATCTTCGTTTCCTGCTCTCTCGTGTTTTGGAAGGCGTGCGGCTGGGTGGCATCAAACAACAGAGCATCCCCCACTTCCAACATGAAGGAACGTCCAGCAACGATGCACTCCACCTCCCCCTGCAAGCAAAGCACAAACTCTTCTCCTGGGTACGTAATCGGCGAACCACTGCGGCCTCCGGTCTTTGCCAACCAGTACCACCGAACGGGACTTCTCGTGTTCGAAAGAATCGGTAATCCTCACGTGCAAGGCCTTCGCCGGAACGGGAAGGGACTCATCTGGCATGAGCTCGGATTCCTTTCATCCGTGTATGGGGATCCACACCGAAGGCATCCGTTTACATGCCCCATCACCATCGCGGGATGCCCGTGCTGCCCGTTTTTTTCGTACCCCGAATGAAACCACGGAATGCAACCCGCGTCTACTCCTTCCCCATTTGAGAGCGCCACCCACCCGCCCCTCCCCGAATGATGGGGGGATACGGACGCGCCGGCTTAGTGGTGCAATTACACCGTATAAATCGGCATATCCACGCTCATCGACGAGGATACCACTATGAAGAATACGTCACGGTACCGGTTGCTACCAGGCAGTTGTGGATAACGGCCGGAACCATGGGCTGGTGCTCGATCTTCCCGAAGGAAAACTGGGAGACAACGTGGGCGCCAGCGTCAGAACTGGGGCTCATTCGCGATGAGCCATACCAGTCGCTCACAACCATGAGTTTCTTGTGCGGTAGTCCATTGGCCGACCTCCCGACTTTGCCTACTCGGACAGAAGTGGTATTCTTCTACCCCGAAGCGGAAACGCTATCTTATTGGAGACTACCCAAGCGACCGAATGAATACGAACGTACGACTCCAGAGAGTCTTTTTGACAGTGCTCGCAGTTGGGCTGCTGGCAAAATACACCTACGCCGCCCTCATGATATACAACGCGCCGCCACTGCCGGGGCTGGTGGTCCGCAATGTAGTTTACCTGACCATAATAGCAATTGTAGCTGCACCGTTGACCACCAGCCGCCGGGGGCGATCAATTCTACTGTCGATCGTCGGGATATACACACTGTTCTTTTTGTCGAATCTCTACTATAACCGCTACTTCGGCA
>JBMCMH010000163.1:0-5362 GCA_048614515.1 Alkalispirochaeta sp.
AGCGCGGCGAGTTGGCCGACCATTTGCATGTTCAATCGTTGCTTGCCCTTTCTATCTCGTTTACAATGACGTAGACACCATGGTCCATGACACGATTTTCCGCATCCTGTCGGCGTACGGACAGATAATCATCATCGCGGCTGCGGTGATACCATTGATCACCCTTCTCATTAGCTTCACTCACGGAGTGTACGACGGACGCCGCGGCCCATGGCGTCACGTGTACGCCCTCATGGTCCATATTACCACTGCCACCGTCGCCGCCGTAGCTGCTGCTCTGATATACCATATCGTGGAGCGTGGGTCACCGGACTGGTCCACGATTTCCACCGTCCCTGTGGTGGTGATCGGCGGGGGATGGTTGTTTACTCTGATCTTTGTGAAGCGAGCGGTGGACTTCTCCATGATTCACTCCGTGCGTAATCCCTTCGCGCTCTTTCTGTCGTGGGCGTTTGGCTGGGCGGCGGCATCGGTGCTGGCGTTTAGCGGTATCTGGCTGATTCCCGGACCGCAGTACGTCACCGTCCTGGTGACGGTGGTGGTGGTGTTCTTCGTGATTCGGCTGTTTCTGAGAGTAGCGTTCGGCGTGCGAGATCAGGATTAGGCGGATACGGCGCGTGGGGCGAGATAGCACGATACTTCCTTGGAGCTCGTACTGGATTACCGGCGGCAGTTCCGGTATTGGAGCGGCCCTCGCTCGCGAGTTAGCTGCTCCTTCGATCACGCTGTACCTCTCGGGACGATCCCCGCAGCGGCTGGACGCGGTGGCGCAGGAGTGCCGGCAACGCGGGGCCTCCGTGCACACGATCCCCTTTGACATGGCCGATTCCACCGCCCGAGCACACGCGGTGGCCGAGGTTCTTGCCGGTAATCCCCCTCCCGAGGCGCTCATTAACAACGCCGGTCTCAGTCAACGAAGCACGGCCGCCGAAACCGATTTCGCCGTGGATCGGACGCTCATGGAAGTAGACTTTCTCGGGGCGGTGGAGATCACCAAGGCGCTTCTGCCGTCAATGCTGGAACGGGGCTCCGGTTGTATCGTGGCGGTATCCAGTGTGGCGGCGTTGGCGCCCGTTCCATTGCGGAGTAGTTACAACGCCGCTAAAGCGGCACAATTGGCATTTTTTGGAACCTTGGCGAACGAGCTGGCCCGCACTCCAGTTTCCGTGCATGTGGCGATTCCCGGGTTCGTCAAAACCGCCGTCTCTCATAACGCGCTCACCGGCACGGGGGTCGCCTCCGGGGTCATGGATCCTCATCAATCCGCCGGAATCGATGGAAAGACCGCAGCCCGTGATATCCTACAGGGTATCGCGACGGGTCGGATGCGCATCTATACGGGACTTACGCCTAAGCTTCGGGTCATGATCTTCCTGGCACGCCGCGTTCCCGGTCTTCTAGACCGTATCTTGCAACACGCGGAGGTACGCTGATGCTCCTGGCGATTTTCCCGGACGCCCGGGCTGTTTTATTGCTTCGCACGGCACCACCCGAGCTCCATAATCGTACCCCCAGGTACGCTATTCCATCGATGGAAGACTTAAACGCGATCGGCATCGACGTCCCAGAGCGGCCGTGGCAGTTTGTACAGCGCCAGGGTGAATCGATGAGTGGAGTGTTTATGGAGAAATCCACTCTGGAGCACGTGCTGGCGGTCACTGCGTCAAAGACCGGCCTCACCTCCGAGGCGGGTTTCGAGATTGTAGGACGTCGGGAAGCGGCCGATCTTCTCGATGTTGATGATTACTGGCACATGAACCGGGCGTTCCATCTCGCCGATTGGGATCGGCGCACGCGCTTCTGCGGAACGTGCGCATCACCCATGGAACGGAGCAGCCGAGAAATCGCAAAGACCTGCCCTTCGTGTGGAGGTACCAGCTATCCGCAGATCGCCCCGGCGGTGATTATGGCGGTGGTAAGAGACGGGCGGCTGCTCATGGCCAACAGTCGCCGCCACAGCGGTTCGATCTATAGCGTTCTTGCCGGTTTTGTAGAGGCGGGCGAGACGCTGGAGCACGCGGTGAGCCGAGAAGTGCACGAGGAGGCGGGAATCCTGGTGCGCAATATCCAGTACTTCTCCAGTCAGCCGTGGCCGTTTCCCAACTCTCTGATGATCGCGTTTACTGCGGAGTGGTCTTCCGGCGAGCTCACCGCCGATGATGACGAGATCTTAGATATCGGATGGTATACACCGGCGGAGATTCCATCCCAAATTCCCAGTAGTTACAGTGTCGCCCGCCGTTTGATCGAGTGGTTTGTCAGTGAGTTTGGAACTGCCGAGGATTTACAGCGGATTCTTGACTCCGCCGGCGGGTGAACGTTGGTTGAACATTCGTCACAAAAAGATTTTACAGTTGCTAAACCGAAATTCTCGGTTTACCCTACACAACACAATACGAGGAGTAACGTATGAAGCCCGTAAATTGGGGAGTTCTTGGAGTTTCAGGTCATTATCGCTTGCGCTGCTCAGCACCGCTGCGTCGCTCGGAACTGGTGCGTATGCACGGAGTTGCATCCCGCTCGGAAGCGCGGGCACAGGCAGCGGCACGCGAATTCGGTATGAGCGTCGGATATGGGAGCTATGAGGAGCTTCTTTCGGATCGCGAAATCGAAGCGGTCTATATCCCCCTTCCCAATCACATGCATCTGGAATGGATTAAGAAAGCCGCCGACGCCGGTAAACACATCCTTTGTGAGAAACCACTGGGACTGAACGCCGGTGAGGTTGAAGAGGCGATCGCGTATACCGAGAAGAAGGGTGTGCTTCTGATGGAGGCGTTTATGTATCGCCTGCACCCGCAGTGGCTTACGGCCAAAGAGTTGGTTTCAATCGGTGAGATCGGTTCGATTACCGCCGTGCAGAGCCATTTCTTCTATGACAATCGCGATCCCAACAACATTCGAAATCGGCCCGAGGCCGGCGGCGGCAGTATTCTCGACATCGGCTGTTACGCTGTATCTTCCGCCCGTTTTCTCACGGGAAAAGAGCCGGTACAGGTGATGAGTCTCATCGACTGGGACGAGCAGTTCGGCACGGACCGGTTGGCCTCGGGAATCCTTGATTTTGGTGACGGCGTGCAGGCGACGTTTACCGTGGGAACGCAAACCTACGCCCAACAGAAAGTGCAGGCCTTTGGTACCGGTGGAACCGTTCGCGTGGAGCTTCCCTTTAATGCGTATCCCGATGTCCCGCTCGCGGTGCATGTGGAAACGGGGGTCGGTCATCGCACCGTGGAACATCCCCCGATGGATCAGTATCAGATCCAGTTTGAACAGTTCTCGGAGGCGGTTCGTGCCGGCGGTCCGGTACCTACACCGCTCGAAGACGCCCTCGGAAACCAGCGCGTCCTCGATGCGCTGTTTAGGAGTGGAAAAAACCGGTCGTGGGAGCGACCAGAGTAGAAAAAAGGAGAGCCCATGTCTCATGGACACGTACTGGTCATCGGCGGTGGAGGAACGGGGGCGGCAATCGTACACGATCTGATGCTCCGCGGATTCTCGGCAACGTTGGTGGAGCGCGGTGAGCTCACCAGCGGGACCACCGGTCGGCATCACGGACAGTTACACTCCGGCGCGCGGTACGCGGTAGGCGACCGCGAGATTGCCAAGGAATGTATGGATGAGGTGCGAATCCTCCAGAAGATCGCGCCGGAAGCGCTGGAGATGAACTACGGACTGTTTGTCGCGCTGAGTGACGAAGACGTGGAGTTTGCGCCGACCTTTATCGACGCGTGCCGGGAATCCACCATTCCTACCCGGGAGATTCCCGTGGAACAGGCGCTTCGCATGGAGCCTCATGTGAATCCCGGGATTAAGAAGGCGGTGCAGGTACCGGATGGTACCATCGACGCCTGGCGCCTCCCGCTGCACTTCTTTGCCACCGCCCGCGCCAACGGTGCCGATATCCGCACCTTTACGGAGGTTGTTGAGATTCTCTCCACCGGCGGAGTGGTGACGGGAGTTCGTGTTCGGGATTTGGGCTCTCGAAAAGAATATGAAATCAAAGCCGACATGGTGGTCAGTGCCACCGGTGCCTGGGCGGAGAAAGTTGCCAAGCTTGGCGGCATCCACATTCCGGTAACGCCGGGGCCGGGAACGATGGTGGCGGTGAAGAAGCGGCTCAATAACATGGTGATCAGCCATCTCCACCCCGCCGGCGACGGAGATATTGTGGTGCCCCAGCGGGGGCTCTCCATAATCGGATCCACCCAATGGAAAACCGACGATCCCGATACCGTTGAGGTGCCGAAAGCGGACATTGACTATCTGCTCCGCCGCGCCACGGAACTGATGCCGGCGTTTGCGGACACCCCATTTCATGCGGCGTGGTCCGCCAGCCGACCGCTGGCCGGGGCGTCCAGCAACGTTGAAGACGGACGGAAACTGAGTCGCGACTTTATCGCCATTGACCACGGAAAGTCCGACAATCTCAAGGGCCTGATTTCGATCATTGGCGGTAAAGCCACCGTCCTCCGCGCGATGGGGGAAAAGACGGTGGATCTCATCTGCGACCTCTTTGGGGTGGATGAACCGTGCCGCACGGCGGAAACGCCGCTGTTGCCCCATCGGGCGTTCTACAACCCCACCCTCGCTAAACAACCTTCGGAGGTGTCCTCATGAGTAACGCCACTCACGATCCCACCGCCATGATCGAACCCGCCGTGCGGACGGCAGTGTTCCGGATCGAGCGCAAACAGTTGGACGAAGGCTGGAGCGAGTACGAAGTGCCGATCAAGGGACACACCACCGTGGTGGACGCCTTGGAATGGATAAAGAATCATCTGGACGACACGCTGCTCTTCCGCCATAGCTGCCACCACGGAAGTTGCGGCACCTGCGGCATGGTCATTAACGGCGAGCGCAAACTGGCGTGCACCACCAACGTGAAAGAGCTGGTGGAGGCCGCGGAGGCGGACGGGAGAGATACCACCGTAGAAGTGCTTCCGCTCCAGACGATGACCCACATCGGTGATCTCGCGGTAGATCCTACGCCGCTGTTCAAGGACTTCCCGGTGGCCGCCACGTACCTGCGAGCCAGTGAGGCAAACAAGAACAGCGAGACCCCCGACGAGATCGATCGCTATGTGCGCTTTGAAAACTGTATCGAATGTGGCCTCTGCGTGTCGGCGTGCCCGGTGATCTCGATTCGGGAGTTTATGGGTCCGGCGGGACTGTCGGCATACAACCTGGAGCTCGATAAGAATCCCCACCGTAGCGCAGAGTTGCTGCCCGAGGTTGATACCGACGAGGGCGTGTGGGGCTGTGATCGCCACCTGGCGTGCAGCGCCGTGTGCCCCACCGGCGTCTATCCCGGCAAGCAGATCGCTATGTTGCAGCGGAAGATAAAAAAAGCGCGCGGCGA
>JBMCMH010000164.1:0-5362 GCA_048614515.1 Alkalispirochaeta sp.
GGTACGCGGGGCAATACCGTAGTCGGTAATCGGCCCTGTGGTATCGACGTCGCGCCAATCCTCGGGTATGGTGGACCTGCCGATGCATGGATTGAGGCCGCCGCAACGGCGGCCTTCGTGTAGCGGCGGAGATATCAATGGACAGAGTTATCGGGATTCTTCTGGTTCCGCAGGACCAGATGACAAATTTCATCATATCTATGTTGCTCGGGGTTGCGCTTGGTGTGGCGGTGGCCACGGTGTATCGCTATACCCACCGGGGGATGAACTACGAGAGCAGTTTCCTCTCGACGCTGGTACTGTTGGTGCCCATCGTCACGTTGGTAATGTTCTTTATTCAAGGCGATCTGGTGCTATCGCTGGGGCTAGTGGGGTCGTTGTCGATCATTCGATTTCGGACGCCGATTAAAGACACGCGGGACATGGTATTCCTGTTTTGGGCCATTGTAACCGGCCTCGGGATTGGAACACTCCACTGGACGTTGTCAATATTTGCGACGGTGTTTATGTCACTCCTCCTGACGCTGTTCTACGTGATCAAGTACGGACGACAGGTGCACGTTGAGTATATTTTGATAATCGCCGGCGCGCTTCCCTATGATCGGGAGACGATCGACCGCATGGTGGGCGGGAGCGGCGCCGATGTGCAATTGCGCAGCCACGAGGTAGAGGGAGATACCTGGGAGCTCACCTACGAGTTTCGAATGGATCGGGCGATGGAACGCTCGATCCACACCTTGGTGGATCAGGTCCGCGAATCCCGAGGGGTGCAGAAAGTCTCTCTGCTCACGCCGCAGCTGACGCTGCCCATGTGAGGTGCCGGTTGAATGACGGTCACGTCGCGCTTTGAACGCAAGTATCATCTGAGTCCCGGGGATTACGTGCGTGTCCGAAATATCGTCCGAGGGCGTATGCGGCCCGACTCGTATACGGTCGCCTCCGGCGGGCGCTACCTGGTGCGGAGCCTGTACTACGATACGCGCGATTTTGCGGCGTTTCATGAGCGCAACAACGGGGACTTTGGTCGGATCAAGCTCCGCATCCGTGTCTACACCGATTCCGCCACGGAGGTGGAGACGGCCCGAGTTGAGCTCAAAACCAAAAAGGGCAACTCTATGGAGAAATATGGGACATTCGTGCCCTACGCTGAATGTCGCAGATTCTTGCAGGAAGGGACGTGGCCCGATCACAGTGACCCGGTGCTGGCGGAGTTTGAGCGGCTCATCCGCGTGCGGGCGTTGCGGCCGGTGCTGGTGGTGCAGTATCACCGAGAGGGCTTTCGTACACGGGACGGTAGTCCGATGCGACTTACCTTGGACCACAACGTGCACAGTGCCCGCGCAACGAATATCTTTCCGCGCCGTATGCTCCTCAAACCCCATCGTCCCAAGAACATCGTTCTAGAAATTAAGGCTGAAAGCATGCATGAGCCGGAGTGGATGCGCGAAATTGTCCGTCGACACTCGCTTAAGCAGGTAGCCAACAGCAAGTACGTGCAGGGTATCGAGATTATTCGGCCTCACATGGCTACGCCCCGGGTGATTTCATGAACGGCCAGATGCGTGCGATTCGACGGATCGCGATCGGTTCGGGAATCGTGCTGGCGGTGGCGATTCTGGCCTACCTCGGGCTCGCGCTCGCGGGCGGAGCGGTGACTTTCTCCGATGCAGGAATCGAGCGGGCGGTGCGAAACGCACTGGAGCGCACGGACGGCTCGATATACCTGGCCGAGCTCGAGCAGATTACCCATCTTGATGCGGCGCGTTACGGAATTCGCAATATCTCAGAAATTGGGATGTTGTCTAATCTGCGCACACTGGACCTCTCCGGTAATCCGGTGGAGTCGCTGCGTTCCGTGAGTCGATTGGAGCGGCTGGAAGAACTGCGCGTGGCGGACCTCGGCCTGGAATCCGCCCATGAACTGGTCCCGGAGGAGGGGGCAGGTTTTCCGGCGCTGATACGACTCAACCTTGAGAACAACCGCTCGTTGCGGGATATCACGGCCCTGAGCCGGTGGACCGCCCTGCGGGAGCTCTCGCTCCGCAATACCGCAGTGGAAGAGATACAACCGATTGGTGAACTGACGGCGCTTCGCGTTTTGGATCTGCGGGAGACGCCGCTGGCCGGGGTCGATCTGGACCCGCTGCGCCGGCTCACCGCTTTGGAGCGGCTCAACCTCCGCGAAACCGGTGTCGGCGATGTGGCGGTCCTGGACGAGCTATCCGGGTTGCGGTACCTGAATCTTCACAGCAACGGCGGGATTGAGTCACTGGAACCACTTCGGGATCTCAGGCGGCTTCAAACGCTTATTCTCCGCAACGTCCCGATCGGTGAGTCGTTGGATATCCTCTCCGGATTGCGAAACCTGGAGCGGGTGAACCTACGGAATACTGGGATCTCCGATGTGTCGGTAATCGCGGACCTCATGAATCGTGGCGCACTTCAGGATGACCCGGACCGGGGAATCTCCGCGGAGGTAGATCTCCGGGATAACCACGTGCGGGGTGACGGATATGAGCTGCTCAAGCCGTATTGGAACCGAATCTCCCGCCGATTTCCTGAGGAATTGCCGCGCGCCCCATCCCGGGAAATCATGATCAGCGAGGTGATGACTTCCAATGGGGAGGTACCGGTCGGGGGCACGGACCGTTTTCCCGATTGGATTGAGCTGTACAACCCCAGTGATCAACCGGTGGAGGTTGGGGGATACCATTTGTCTCGCGATCAGGACACCCTTCGGCAGTGGCAAATCCCTCCGAGGACGACCATTCCCAGTGAAGGATATTTGGTCGTTGTTGCGTCTACCGATCAGGACGATCTTCCGCGTGGTTCTGATGTGCTCCGGGCGCCATTCAATCTCTCTTCCGACGGAGATGTAGTCTCCCTGACGGACGAGCGAGGACGAGCGGTAATCGATCAGTTGCGGGTTCCCGCCATCCCGCGGAATATGAGCTATGGCCGGGCTGAATGGTCCGACGCGGCGCGTGAACGGGGCGTGGCGTACACGTACGTAGAGCCAACTCCAGGCCGCACCAACGCCGGCGCGCGGCGATATGTGGAGGTGGAGTTTTCCCATTCCACCGGGTTCTACGGCACGCCGTTTAGACTCGCGCTTTTCGCCGGAACCGATGGGGATCGCGAGACGGGCCCCGGCGCCGCTGCAGGCGACGCCGCAACCGACAACCGTGAGGTAGATATCTATTACACGGTGGACGGGTCGGTTCCCGATCCGCGCTCCGCCGAGGACGTTGAGGCCGGCGGTTCACGCGACGAGCGCACCACCTATCGCTATACCGGCCCCATTCGCATCGACGGGGAGATTCCCCGCGAGGCACGGCTCGCCGAGATTCCTACCACCATTGAGGAGGCGGATCTGTGGGAATGGCGTCCTCCGGACGCGTACGGTCCCACCGGGACGGTGGTTCGGGCGGTGGCCTATGACGGTGATCTTCGCAGTGATGTATCTACGGCCACCTATGTCGTCAGCGACGATCCGCCGGAGCTTCCGGCGTTGTTTATCGCGGCGGAGCCGGAGAGACTGTTCGGATACGACGGGGGGATCTACGTTCCGGGACGGGACTACGATGAGGGTCGGGCTGAGTACGACGGCCACTGGATGGGCGCCCCCGCCAATTACCAGGCGTCTACCGAAGTACCGGCCCACATGGAGTTTCACGAAGCGGTTGGGCGGGGTGGCTTTGCGGTGGACGGCGGCATTCGCATTCACGGTGGGTGGTCGCGCTCCCACCCATCGAAATCGCTGCGGCTTTACGCCCGAAAACGGTACGACCGGACCGATTCATTTAGCTACCAGCTGCTTCCCGGTTCGTCGGTTGCGAGTCATCGGCGGCTCATGCTCCGCAGTGGACAGAGTCTGTTTCGCAGTCACCTGCAAGACTCCTTAATTCATCGGCATCTGGGCGATCATGTCCAGGTGGAGTTGTTGGAATCGCGGCCGGTGGTGCATTTCATTAACGGCGAGTACTGGGGCATTAAGCACCTGCAAGAACGGTTTGATCAACACTATTTAGAAGCGGTCCACGGCGTACATCCTCACCATTCGGTTGTCCTGGAGGGACCGGTGGGATACAACTATCAGCTCCAGCACGGGGAGATCTCAGATGCCCAGGAGTATCGTGAGCTCCGAGCGTATGTCATACGCCACGATATGGCGGAGCCGGACCGCTACGCGTATGTGGCGCGACGCCTCGATCTGGACAGCTTTATCGACTATAACATCGTTCGGATGTATGCCGCCGACAGCGATGGTGTGACCAAGCACATTGCCGTCTGGCGCCGGCGGGGTGAGTACGACCCGGACGCTGGAATTCCTGAAGACGGCCGGTGGCGGTGGCATACCTGGGACTTTGACAACTCTATGCTCTTCCTGGAAAACGACACGATGACGTTCTACGGCAACGACCGCTCACAGGAAGAACACGATGATACGCGTTCTCCGGCGTCGGAGCCGGTTGATCCGGAGGACGTGCCCACCGTCCGAGACCCGGAGTACACGGCGCTGTTTGCTAACCTCATCGTGAATGAGACGTTCCGAACTCGCTTCATCAACCGTTTTGCCGACCTAATGAATACCGTTCTGAAACCTGACGTTCTCACTGCTGCGATAACCGCCGCCGCCGAAGAGCTGGAACCGGAGATCGAGCGGCATATCGCCCGTTGGAACTACCCGGCGTCCGTGACCTATTGGCGGCAGCAAGTGGATCAGCATCGCGCCTTCGCCGAAAAGCGTCCTGCGATCCAACGGGAGCATATCGCGCGGTATTTCTACGAGCGCGGATGGGACGTCCCCGGTACGGCGGAGCTAGAAGTTCGTCCGTCCTCGCCGGGGCGCGGTACGGTGCGGGTAAACACGATCGTTCTCGACGGTGAGACGCCGGGGACGGACTATGAGTCCGTATGGAGCGGCAGCTACTTCCAGGGCGTGCCCGTAGAACTGGAGGCGCTGCCCGCCGAGGGGTATCAGTTTTCCGGATGGAACTGGGACGGTCCCGGTACCGCGCCCACCTCCAGGCGGATCACGATCAGCCCGGGAGAGACCCGGTGGGTACAACCCGAGTTTACGCAAGAATCGGTGGATGGCGCCGCGGACCAATGAAGCGCGTGCATCACGGCCGCGCCCGTGCTGAATCAGATTCCTCTACGGGCAAACGCCTAATAGAAGACCGGATAACAGTCATTCACATCTATGCGCCCTATCTCCAGAGCCCGGTAAATGGCGATAATGGTTGAAAGCTCGGGGTCAACCTCTCCCCGCTCAAAGCGCCCGATCGTGTTGAGACTCACGCCGGCCCGCTGGGCGAGTTTCTCCTGAGAGATCCCGACCAATCGACGGCGGTCTGCA
>JBMCMH010000165.1:0-5281 GCA_048614515.1 Alkalispirochaeta sp.
GGCGGGCGGAGGCGGTGACGCCACCGGTTCGCTGGAAGGTGGGGCAGACCGGGACCACCGTGAGAGTGCCCCGCTACACCCTCCGTGACTTGGCGCGGGCGGCGTGATGATCCGCGACCCGGCGAGAACGACGGGAGCGCCGACGCTGGGGTATTGCAACAGCTTTGTGTATACAGCCCCAATTACCCCACAGCAAAGGTACGGTATTGATCGGTAGGTTCCACAGGCTGCACGTCTACCCGGTCTACGCGGGCAGAAGGAGGTCCTTGATGCAGATATCGTTGAAACTCCGCCAGCGTCGATTCATCGCCTTCCGCACGAACTTCCACCGACCCATCGCGGCGGTTCTTGACCCATCCCACTACACCTAACGAGCGCGCGGTCATTTGGGTGTGATATCGAAACCCTACTCCCTGGACCCTTCCGTGGATGCGGGCGGTAAATGCTGAACCGGCCATATCACGCTCCAGTTTTCTGTGCGATGAGCTCCGCCAACTCCATGTAGTCAAACGGCTTGTACAAAACATCGAAGGGAATGGGAATTTCCGGACGCAGGAAACCGCTGGTAATAATTACCGTCATGTCGCCACAGAACCGGGAGAGAAATCGCAGCCAATAATCTCCGCCAAGGATCTCCATGCGATAGTCGGTGACGATCACATCAACTTCATGGTCAAGAAGCTGCTTAATCGCTCCGACGCCGTCCGACGCCACCAAAACGCGATACGACTTGCGCTCCAAATAATCACGCAACGTAAGCCGAATCGCGTCTTCGTCTTCAACGAGTAGAACTGTGGTGGGAGCATCCTCAGCCATGAATACCTATACTACTCGCGCCGTGTGGACCGATTCTCCGCCAACTCTTCAATCAGCGCTGGGAGAGACTCCAGATCCAGGGGTTTACCCACAAACGCATCTGCTCCAGCTTCGTGAGCCCGCTTTTGCACATCGTCGTCGGTGATTCCGCTAATCGCGATTACAATCGGTCGGGAGAGATTCTCGTCGGCCTTGATCTGCCGGCACAACTTGTATCCGTCCACGCCGGGGAGGTTGATATCCAACAGCACAACGTCGGGCTTGTGCTCGGTAATTGCCTTACCGGCGTCATACCCGTCATACGCCTGATTAACCTTGAAATCGGGATACCGCTTGTCTAAGAATTGCTTAATCAAATCGTTGAGCTCTTGATCATCGTCCACCACCAGAACTTCTTCGATCTTAGCCTGCTCCGCAAGAATCTCCCGAACCTCGTCAGGCAACCGCATACCTTGCGACTGCATGAATTTGGCCAATACATCCGCATAGACCCGGTACTGACCTCCGGGCGTGGTATATGCATCTAAATGACCCTGACGGATCCAATTGATTGCAGTCTGGTTCACCACGTCACAAAAATTGGCAACTTCATGAGCGGAAAAAACACGCTTTTTCTTTTTTGCTTTGGCCATACCTTATTTCCTTCCGTAAGTGTAACGTAATTGTAATCAAAAAACTCCACTAATGTCAAGCAAAATATTTCTTTACCTGAGAATAATCAAATCCCTTGCGTACCAATCGTTGCATATACCGATTTCTCTCGTCCCGACTCAGGGAGTCCGCATCCACTCCCAGCGCCGCAACCTGGGCCTCCAGCGCCGCTTCAAAGCATCCGGGATGCTCTGCCTCATATGCCGCCACGGCAGCACGTGCGGTCTCCCGGTCCACACCCTTGTCTGCAAGTCCTGTGTACACGGCTCTCCTACTTACACCATTACCGCGCATCCGGGTACGAATCCACATTTCGGCAAATCGCGTATCGCTCTGGTAGCCACGATCTACCAGGCGCGTCACCGCCAGGTCGCAGGCGTCCGGTCCAAACCCCTTAGCCCGCAACTTGCGTCGGAGCTCGGCGCCGCTGTGTTCACGCCGGGTGAGCATCTCCGCGGCAGCCGCCAGCACAAACGTCTCTTGGCTCCGCTCCACTAGTTCCTGAAGCTCACCAAAGCGGGTCAGATCACCCTCTCCGAGGCTTTCCCCCTGCCGCGCGTTTCCGTGGGTACTCCACACCGTGCGGTCAATATCAAACCGGAACAGCCGGACCCGCTGACTCCGGGGACGCTGCTTGTTCCGCGGCGGACGCTCAAATCCGGGTGCCGTTCCGGCCGGGTCCCAGTTGGAGCCATGTCCCCGCAACGGGTCCCACCATGCGAATACAGAAACGCCCGCAGCAATGGTTGCATGCGGGCGAATCGAATCGATCTTAACCGGATACTCTGGTGAAATATGTTTAGCGCTTGGAGAACTGGAACTTGCGGCGCGCACCACGTTGACCGAACTTCTTGCGCTCCACCATACGGGAGTCTCGAGTGAGGAACCCGTTGACCCGCATCGTTTTCAGCAGCGTCTCATCAAAGTTGACAAGCGCTCGGGCAACGCCATGACGAATCGCCTCGGCCTGCCCCGTCTCGCCGCCACCGTGAACTTTGACGATCACGTCAAAGTCGGTTTCTTTTTCCGTAACCGCCAGGGGCTGCAAGTATTTAATCTTGTTTTCAGCTCGATGCCAAAACTCATCCGCTTGACGTCCGTTGATCGTCACATTGCCCGTACCTCGACGGAGATACACCCGAGCCACCGCCGTTTTTCGGCGACCGGTACCTTGATACTGCTCCATACGCTTACGCCTCCTTCACCGGCGGAATGGTAACCGCTTCCGGCTGCTGGGCCGCATGCGGATGATCGGGACCGGCGTAGACCTTCATGTTGGTGAAGAGCTTCCGGCCAAGACGGTTGTGCGGCAGCATGCCGCGAACCGCGTGCTCCACCGGATACTGAGGCTTGCGGCCCAACATCTTGTGAAACGGCTCCGCCGTCATGGAACCGAGGTATCCGCTGTGGCGATAATACTGTTTCTGCGTCGCTTTGCGGCCGGTTACTTCCACCTTGTCGGCGTTGACGATGATTACGTAATCACCAACTTCCTGATGAGGTGTGTACTCGGGCTTGTTCTTACCACGGAGAATATCCGCAGCTTTGACAGCTACACGACCGAGCCGCTGTCCGGCGGCATCGATCACGTACCATTTGCGCTCTACTTCTTTCGGTTTAACAAATATCGTTTTCATGGTCATAACTCTGCCAACTGGATCTGAGTGAGCCGGAACGATTGCATACAGTGATGAAATTGTCAAGGCACCGGCCGGACCAGTGGACCTGGTGGACGCTACTCCTCTTTCTTCTCGCTGCCGTCAGCGTCGGACGATGTTTCCGCCGTATTGGATTTCTCCGCCTCGGCAGCCGCGCGGGCCTCTTCTTCCTCTTCCTTCTTTGCCTCGATCTTATCCTTGATATCCGCGATACCAATCATAATCGCGATGAGACCGATAAATACCGCCAACAAGGGAATCCCACCGGCCAGAACGACCTTTACCTGTTCCCACCAGTTGAGCACGGCAAACGGGAGCGAAGCAGGAAGAATGGAATAGACCGCAAAAAGGATAAAGACGATTCCTACAATCAATGCACCCATCTAATAACTCCTCCATGAAACAAATAGACTGACTAAATACGCACGCGTCGTATCATCGCAATTAACCCGGCGATGATAAAAAGCAATGGAATCGCGCGCAACAGAACCCAGAACACTGGAATCCCGAGTACCCGCAATTCGATGACGGCGATAATACCAAAGCGGTCCAACATTTGGAAGGCCACATCTCCAAATCTGATAACCAAACCGATGATTATCAACATCCACGCCGGTTCTCGCGTTAACGACCACAGCATAATCGCCGCAAACGCCGCGATTCCACTGAGAACCAGATCGGTCAACAACACGCTTATCTCAGCGGGGCCAATCATGAACCAGTCCTTTCCAGCGTTCGCTGTCTCGTCGGGTGAGCTCCCCGGGAATCACCAACGGGGTGACTCCGTCCGGTGGGAGCAGTATACCGCGCTCCGCAGCGGCTGTCCGCATCGTCTGCCACGCTGCCCGGTCCGGCCGCGGCGCCTCCTCCAGCGGAATCAACCACACCCCGCTCCGCCGATATCCCGGGGGAACGGAGAGCTCCTCCGCGCAGGCCACCCGCTCCCGGGCGGCCTCATCGGACACGTAATCCGCGAGGGCCAACGTCATCCGCGTGAGCGCCGCCACCACCAGGGGGGAGATCTCGGAGAATTCCCAGGTCGAACCGAGGGTTACGCCGGGCACCGGCACCACAACCGTCGGCGGCGCACCGCCTGAGGGGCGATCGGAGGGGTCACACAGCGGGAGCCACCGCCGGGAATCGAGATGCTCCGCCGGGGACCGTCCGTTTATGGGAATCAGCGCGGGGAGCTCCGCCACCGCCGCCAGCCGCTCCAGGGCGCGCTCCAGGCGCCCCGGCCACGCGGTGGGAACCGGCGCCCACAGGCCCCGGTCGATCTCCGCCTCCACCAGCCGCCCCAACCCGCGGGGACGGTGCCCCAGAAAGGCGCTCCCGTCGGCCTGCCAGAAGTCGATATAGCGAGCTCCCGCCTGATCGTAGAGCCACCACTCCCGCGCGCGGCGCACGATGCGCCCCGGCGGCAGCACGTAGCTGCGGCGCGTCTCCTCGGCGGTAGTAATCACCATACCTCCTCCATATCCTCTCCGGCGATCCGCTCCAGGGGCGTGTACTTCGGAATAAACTGCGCCGTGGCGCCGGTCTCGAAGCGAACCAGTACCACCGCCTCGTTCCCGGCGTACCACGCCTTGGTCACCATCCCGGAGCCGTAATTGTCGTGGTAGACCGCCGTGCCCCGCGGCCAGGGATGGTTCTCTCCGCGGGAGCGGCCGGCGCGCAAGCCGGAGAGCGTTCCCGCCCCATCGTGCCCAAAGCCCCCACTGTAGCCGTCGGCGTCCACCTGCACCAGCTCCTTGGGAATCTCCGTGAGAAAGCGCGAGGGAAGAAAATCGGTGAGCTTGCCGTGGAGGCGCCGGTAGCGGCAACTGGTGAGGGTGAGCTCGTTGCGGGCGCGGGTGATCGCCACGTAAAAGAGGCGGCGCTCCTCTTCCAGTTCTTCCGGGTCATCGTCACGAGGGAAGAGCCCCTCCTCCAGACCGGTAATCACCACCCGGTCAAACTCCAGCCCCTTGGTGTTATGCATCGTGATAAGTACCACCTTGGCGTCCACGTCCGATTCCTGCTCCCGGGCGCTATCCAACTCGATGATCTCCAGGAACTCGGTGAGTCCCTCCCGGGTGGCGGGATAGAGGGAGGCGGCGTTTACCAGCTCCTCCAGGTTTTGCACCTTCTGCGTGCCGGCAACTTCGTCCTGCTCC
>JBMCMH010000166.1:0-5241 GCA_048614515.1 Alkalispirochaeta sp.
GTTCCGGTGACCGCCCAAAAACGGCAGGTTTACCTCGGAATACCCGGCAGGTTTACAGCGGAACAGCAGGCAGGTTTGGAGCGTAATTCCCCCTCATTGACGTTCTGACTCCACGCTTGATATGAGAGATACCCAACGGGTATCCCAGCATGGAGCCAATACTATTCTTACCAATCCTGGTCGCCGTTGTTGTTCCACTGTTCATCATCTTTGCCCAGCGACGGCAGCAATTGCGAGCGGTGCGCCGGCGGCTGCGGCACCGGCGACGGGAACGACAGGATCCGAGCACAACGAAAGAAGAGGAGATCTCCCCTATGTCGAACAAGCTCATCCGATCGCTTATCGGTAAGACGTGCCAGATTTCCACCGGCGCCCTCGGCGAATCCTTTGACAAGGTTACGGTTCTCGACGTGCAGGAAAACTGGATCAGCGTGGAGCGGAAAAACAAAGTCCGCCTCATAAACGCCGACTACGTGACCTCGGTCAAGATTCTCGATAAGCGCGAACCATAGCACCAGCCATGAGGTGGATGGTGAACGGCCGGTGGCGGCGGCTTTCCATCCTGAAAACGATGTACTGCACTACGTAAGACAGGAGACCGCCCTGTTTGATCGAAGTGATAAATACCAAGATCAACCGATGGATCTGGCGGATGCGACATTGATTGTGGCGGCCGAAGAAACCGGAATACGGGAAATCCTATCGATAGACCGTGATTTTCTGGTGTATCGAGCCAAGGCAAGCCTCTCATAGGTCGGCGCCGGGGCATTGCGCGTGTTTCGCGCGACCGCCCATGTACGAATCCCGGATATCCCGCGTCAATTCGCGCGCTCAGGGTTCATCCGACGATCTTTGCGGCCCCGCAGCGTTCTTCTGAAGTCGGCGATTCTGCTCCACCCGCGCGACATATTCCCGCGGCGTTTCTCCAGTCATACGTTTCAGCGTATTAAAGAACGTGGCGTAGGAACTAAACCCGCACGCATCCGCCAGCGCCGCCAGGGTGTATGTGTCGTGCTCTCCCCGTTCAATACGAGCGGCAAAGTCGTCAATGCGAAAGCGATTGATAAATGCGTAGAAGTTGCCGGTGGTCTTGCTGTTTACCACTTGGGAAAGATGATGGCGGTCAACACCGAGCGCATGAGCAAGCGCCCCAAGGGAGACCTTAGGGTCCCGGTACATGGCCGATTCTTCAAGATATCTGACAACGCTTCGGTAGATCTGTTCCACCTCGCCGGCCGAGAGACCCGAGCGGGCATACTTGACGAGTTGATCCGCCTCGTCGTCTGCACAGTCTTGCCGAAGGGAGAGCTCCATTGCTCGTTCTTCGCCCCGTCCTACGGTGACCAGCGCTCGGGTGCTCTTGAATATGATCATGTTTGCAGCCGCAAAGATCAGCACGAGGTTGATTCCGGTTGAAACGAGATAAGCCGAAACGTGATCGGAGGTATCGGCAAATAGCAGCGGTACGAGAAATCCAAACGGTGTGAACTCCCGCGAGAGAATCGCGCGGTTGAAGAGCAGTAGGTCGTTCAGGGTAATGAAGAACGTAATCGCGGCGGCCGCAATACCCGGCCAGGCACCACGGTCACCGCGAATCCAGGCCTGGATCAAGTGAACGGCGACGAACGCAAGGGCTGCCAACATGAGGTACACGTACCATCCCACGATCTGCGAATAGAAGAGGACCGGCGTGAGCAGAACCAGGACCACGTTGACTCCGACAAGTATGCGTACCACATTGATGAACCACGGCGGTAGGTATGCGCGGTACGCTTCACGGATTGCCAATACCACCGTGAGTAATGCGAGATGTGAGGTCAGGTACTCGATGCGGAGTTGGACGCCCCATGGAAATCGGGGAAATACCTGCGTTATCATCATCTGACCCATGACGAGATTACGCACAACCAGGACCAGGAAGAGCGCGCTCAGCCAGAGCGGTGTCTTGTTTTTTCTCGAACCGATAAGGTACAGAACCAGGTTGTACACCGCCATGGCGAGGAAACTTCCCACCAGCAACAGATCGTAGGCCGTCTCCATCGTCGCACGGCTCGTTATGTCTTCGATTGTGCCGAGCTGAATCGGCCGCCACATACCACCCCGACGGTGGTGGTAATTCGCCACCTGCAACGTCAGGTTCAGCACATGCTCCGGCGATTCGAATACCGCTCTGCGCACTGCGTAGTGGGGGGTGGTCGTCTGCCGCGAATGCCCGGGGACTCCGTTTTCAGCGAGGAGGATTCCGTTTCCCCACAGTCGGTATGCCGTAGAGGCGGGGGGAATCAACAACGCCCCGCGACTCATCGTTTCCGGCAACAGAACCCGCACGGCAAACGTTGCGTGTCCCATACCACCCACGGCCTCCCCGTTTCTTGACCAGTCGTTCCAAATGCCGGGCATCGTAAAACGGCCGTCCGGTGAAGCGGAAGAGTCATGATCCACCAGGCGCTCCCAGTAGATTTCCCAATCACCGACGAGGGGCACGAGCAAACTCTCATCGAACGATTCGCCGCGTAGGTCTATCGTAGCGTGCGGACGATTTGTGGGGAATGGGGAGGCTCGCTCCACACAGCAGACGAGCACTACGACCGTGGCGAGAAACCCGCGCAACGAGCGGAAGCGGGAGGCGCGTGAAGATCGTGACAGCTCACCACTGGCCATCAGTTTTTATCGACCGATCGGCTCGTATCGACCCCTCTCCTATACCGTAGTACTCTGCTCAATAATTGATGAATTCGGGCTTCGTCCGTCAAGGGGGTGCGTATGAGTCAAGAACGGAAATCCAGAGTACTACGGTGGATCGCGCTCGTGGGAGTAATCACCTTCGTGTTCGCAACCATAGCGTGCCAGGACCCGATTGGCGCGAACTCCGAGACGGACGACGATGTGAATGAGACTGATGACGTGCAAGACGCGGAAGATACTGATGCAGACGATTCTAACCAGGACATTACAATCGCGTTATCCTCGGAGGACGATTCGGGAATCTCCGACAGCGACGGGATCACCAATAAAACGTCCGGTCTGACGCTCACCGGCGCGGCCATCGAGGGAGCTGCGATCGAGGTGGTTTCATCGGGTAGCGTGTTGGGAAGCACCGATGCTGCAGACGACGGCGCATGGCGTGTGGATGTGGACCTGGTCGAAGGCACCCACGAGATCACGGCGCGGTTGTTGGATGAATCAGGCTCGACCGTCGGTGAGTCCGAGACACTCACGATCCGCGTCGATACCACCCCACCTCCCGATTCCCCTCGGCTGCTCCGGCCGCGGATCGGGCTCAACACCGGGGCGGATCTGACACCGGAGTTTCGCTGGAGCCCGCGACCGTCGGAGGAGACGATCGAAATACAGCTTTCCGACTCGCCGACGACGATGCCCTATTCCTGGGATGGTCTACAAGGTACCTCGTTTCGTCCTCAGCAGGAGCTGGAAGTGTCACAAAGCGCTCCAGTGGGAAAACGCTACTGGATTCGTATTCGCGCGGTAGACGCCGCAGGAAACCCAGGACCGTGGGACAATGAGCAGCCCGGTGCCCCGACGCGCTACGTCAACGTCGGCCGCTTCGACGGGGACTTCAACGGTGACGGTCACGCGGACATTCTCGTCGGAGATTACTACTATGCCACGACGACAGGCGAGAACAGGGGGCGGGCGTACCTCTTCCACGGGGCCGAACGCGGATCCTTCGACACCACCGCCGACTACATCGTGGAAGGAAAAGCGGGCGGTTCCGGTTCCACCAGTGGGCGCCTGGGATTGCGCCTCGGGTTCGTCGGTGACGTGAACGCCGACGGCTATCAGGACTTCGTGGTGAGCGCCATCAGCTGGGGAGCCACCGAAGAGGGGGAGGCGTATCTGTTCCTGGGGGGAGACTCCCAGAGCGGGACAGTTTCAGCGTCGACGGCCGATCTGGTCATCACGAATCCAACAGCGTCCTCGAGCCCGACGATCGGACGCTTCGGCTGGGGCATAAGCGGCGCGGGTGACGTGAACGCCGACGGCTACGCCGATTTTCTCCTTGGTGCATATCGCGGATCCACCAGCTCTCAGAGCGGCGGGTACCCATCGTACGTTGCACTCTACCTCGGCGGCAGCACGCCCGACGCGAGTCCCGATGCGGAGATGGAGGCGGCCGATTCGGGCAGCTACACCTCCAACTACGTCACAGAACACTTTGCCATTCATCACGGTCCCGCAGGGGATCTCAACGGCGACGGATACGCCGACTTCGTCATCGGGCGGCCGCTCTGGGACGCGGGGCAGCTCTCTTCCGCCGGCCGAGCGGAGGTCTATTTCGGAGGGGAGACCATAGCAAGCTCTCCAACCCCAGACCGAACCTTTGAGGGGAGTGCGGCCAACGAGTTCGTCGGCGTAGCAGCCTACGGTGCGGGAGATCTCAATGGTGACGGGCTCGACGACTTGCTCGTGGGAACGCACATCGATGAGGTCTGGCTGTATCTCGGCGCCGCTGATTTTAACCCCGCCTCACCGGATGTAACCTTTGTCGCCCCCGGCGACATTGATGACGGCAGACGCTTCGGGAACACCCTTGCCCCCATCGGTGATTTTAACGGCGACGGAATCGATGATCTTGTAATCGGAGCGCAGTCATATGAGGGGACCTCTTCTCTCTTCGGCCGGGCGGCGATCTACTACGGCAGTGAGACCTTCGGCTCTTCGGTCACCGGCTATGACCGCTCGGCGACGGGCGTGGCCCAGGAAAG
The DNA here is from genome assembly GCA_048614515.1 of Alkalispirochaeta sp. Taxonomy (GTDB): domain Bacteria; phylum Spirochaetota; class Spirochaetia; order DSM-27196; family Alkalispirochaetaceae; genus Alkalispirochaeta. The sequence goes on from JBMCMH010000166.1 coordinate 4,728, forward strand.
CCACCTCGCCTCGGCCCTCGGCTCTCCCGGCGACGTCGACGGTGACGGCAAAAACGACCTGCTGATTGGTGAGTGGGGACGCTCGAAGGCACGCTTTCTGTTTGGAACGGACGGCGCCCTCGCCACGGACTACAACTTGGACCCCGGCTCGCCCGTAGACCGACGCTTCGGCATGGGTATCGGCCGTGGGTGGTAGACGTGCAATTTACGACCAAAGCTGTACGCGTCTTCAGACGCTATCATGCCGCGTCCGACGGGTAAGGAGGATACCCGTTAGAGGTCTAGGACTTTTCCATGGAGACGGCACCCGGTGGCTCCTGGGGGGTTACCGTGGCGGGATTACTCGAGGAGTCGGTTACTGCTCGAGGTAGCGCCACGGTAGTTCTGGTTGTCGGTTAGCGATCGCCGCCACTCCCCGCAGACGCAGCGGTGAACCGCACGTCAGATATGACTGCACGCCCTAACTCCCACCGCCATGATTTCTCGATTGCACAATGACAGACCGATAGTTCGT
>JBMCMH010000167.1:0-5144 GCA_048614515.1 Alkalispirochaeta sp.
CGATGTTCGAACTTTGTCGTATACTTCTTGGCTATGAAGCGCGATCGATTTGGATTCTTTGGGGCGGCGGCGGGTGGTGCAATCTTCGATATCATACGAAGGGAGGGTCCGATCTCTCGGGCGCAACTGGTGCGCTCGACGGCGCTATCCAAGAGTACGATCTCGCTGCACGTGGATCGACTATTGAAAGTAGGAGTGATCAAGGAGGAGGCGCGGCAGACCGATTCGGGCCCAGGCCGTCGGAGCCTGCTGCGCTTCGCCGCCGACCAAGGTATCGTGGTCGGGATCGAGCTGGGAGTGACAAGCATCGATGTGGCGGTCTGCGATCTTGAGGCAACGGTGCGCGCGTCCCATTCGGAGGCGCTGGATATCGCCCAGGGGCCGGTGCCGGTGCTCACTCGCGCCTATGAGATTATCGAGCAGCTTCTTCCGGAAGTGGGGCAGCGGTCGGAGGAGTCAGCAGCCGACCGGGCGATGCCCAGACTAATGGGAATCGGAATCGGTCTGCCGGGACCGGTGAATCGGACGCTGGGGTGCGTGGTGAGTCCGCCGATTATGCCGGGATGGGATCGCTACCCGGTGCGCGATGAGGTGGCGGCTCATTTCGGCGTGCCTTGCTTTGTAGACAATGACGTAAACGTGATGGCGTTGGGAGAGGCCCGCGCCGGCAGTGCCCGAGGTTCGGAGAGTTCACTCTTTGTGAAGATCGGTACCGGGATCGGCGCGGGCCTCATAATAGACGGTGAGCTCTACCGCGGCTTCAAAGGCAGTGCCGGCGACATCGGGCATATCGGCATCGATGGGGAGCGGACACTGTGCGCCTGTGGAAACCGGGGATGTCTGGAGGTGGTAGCCGGGGGTGCCGCCATCGGCCGCAGGGGCCGGGAGCTGGCGGAAAGCGGAGCAAGTCTCTTGCTTGCGGAGACCTCCGCTCGTCTCGCGGAGGAGGACCCGCCCCGGGAGATTTCAGCGGTGGAGGTTGGGCTCGCTGCAAGCCAGGGCGATACGGCGGCACTTGAGCTGGTGATCGAGAGCGGCCGCCACGTGGGGTCGGTGCTTTCCAAACTGGTGAATTTCTTTAACCCGCAAATGGTGATTCTCGGCGGCGGGACGGTGAACATAGGAGATGCGTTTGTGGCGGCGGTGCGAGAGATGGTAATCCGCCGCTCCACCCAGTTGGCTACGGTTGACCTGGTGATCAGGCGATCGGCGTTCGGCGAACAGAGCGGCATGGTGGGGGCCGCCATGATGGTGGTGGACGAGCTCTTTTCCACCCAGGCAGTTACCGCGATGGTGCGTGAATTCGAAGGCTGAGCAGATCAGTTGTACATTTTTTTGCGGTACATGTTCGATAATCGAACATAAATGTTTGCACCGTGGAAGAACCCGGTGTAGAATCATTCAACAACTAAGGAGGCCGTATGGCTAAAAGACTGTTAATTATTGGGCTGATCCTCGTGATCAGCGGGGGGCTGGCGTTTGCCGGTGGCCAGGGAGAATCGGAGACCAAGTCGATCGCGGTGATCATGCCTGGTGCCACCCATGGATTCCTGGGTGAGAGCATCCGCCACGCGGAAGACGCGACGGAGACGATGGGCGAAGAACGCGGATACGAGTATCAGTTTCTGATCTCCGACGACGTCGTGCAACAGGCCAACCAGATCGATACCGTCGTTTCCCAGGGTGTGGACGTGGTCGTTCTGTGGCCCCACAACGGGGACGAACTTCGTTCCGCGGCACAGCAGATCGTGGATGCCGAAATTCCGCTGGTCGTGTATGACCGGCTCATTACCGACTTCGACGAAACGGCCGAGCTTATGGGCGACAACGTGACGATCGGTGAAGAGACGGGAGAATACTTCAACGAGTACTTCGCTGACGAGCTGGACGACGGTGAGGTAAACATCCTCGAGTTCAAGGGTGACAACTCTACCGTACCCACCCAGCGGAATGAAGGGTTCTGGTCCACGGCGCACGACAACTTCAATGTGGTCAATGAATACGTGACCGACTGGAGCCGCGATACCGCGCAGACGCAAATGGAGACGTTCCTCAACTCCAGCGATGAAGAGACGGTGGAGAGCATTCAGGGCATCTTTACCCACGATGCGGAGGTTCAGGCCGGTGTACTGGCGGCGCTCGAAGGATACGACGGTTCCTTTGACGTCAACGTGCAACTGGTTTCCGGCGTCAGTGCTCCCCGGGAGCTGTTGGAAAACTTTGATCGTTACGAGGAACAGGGTATCGACCAGGTAACCTTTGCGTTCTCCCCGGCGATGGTGCGGGATGCGATCGCCTTGGGCTATGACATCCTCGACGGTGAAGATGTCTCCGGGATGCATCTGGTTGAAACCGAAATGGTTGACAACTCGAACTATGAAGAGTTCATGGAAGGCGACGTCTTCACGACGCGCTACTCCGTAGACTAAACTCGGTGCGGTGCAGGGCCGGCGCCCGATGGGCGCCGGCCCTCTTTATGTCTTACCAGATCTCTTACCCAAAAAGGCGGCCCCATGCAGTTAGAGATGAAAAACATCTACAAGAGCTTCGGTGCAGTGAAAGCAGTGGTGGATGTATCGTTTTCCGTGGGGGAAGCGGAGATCCACGGACTCCTCGGCGAGAACGGTGCCGGAAAATCCACCCTGATGAACATTCTTGGCGGCGTGTTGCCCCCCGACTCCGGAACGATTCTTATCGACGGCGAAGAACAAACGCACCTGACGCCGATCAAGGCCGCCAAGCTCGGCATCCGGTTCATCCACCAGGAGCTCAACCTCGTAAACGATCTCAAGGTCTTCGAGAATCTGTTTCTCCGCAACGAGATCGTCACGGCCGGGATCTACCTCAATAAACGTGAAATGATCCGCCGCTCCCGAGAGATATTCGAGAAGCTCGGCCTGGAGATCGACCCCACCGCGATGGTTCGCGACCTGGACACCTCCCGGAAACAACTGGTGGAGATCGCTCGGGCACTACTCTTCGACTGCAAACTGATCATCATGGATGAGCCCACCACGGCCCTCACCAACGACGAGATCGAAAACCTCTTCGAAATCATGCGCGGACTCAAGGATCACGGCGTGAGTTCGATCTATATTTCCCACAAGATGCCGGAGCTGTTTTCCGTCTGTGATCGCTACACTGTGTTGCGGGACGGTCGCTTCGTGGCCACCGGAAACTTCGCCGATATTACCGAGCATCAGGCCACGGAGATGCTCGTGGGGCGGAGCCTCGTAGACGAAGTGGTGGAAAAGACGAACCAGGTTTCCGACGAGCGTGTCTTCGAGGTGGACCATCTGAGTTGCGAGGGCCACTTCGAGGATGTGAGTTTCGCGCTGCGCCGCGGTGAGGTGCTGGCGTTTACCGGACTCTTCGGTGACGGCCGCGGGGCGCTGGCGGAATGCCTCTTCGGCGCGCGGGCGATCACCTCCGGCACGATCTCCCTTCACGGCAAGGAGCTGGACACCCGCTCGATTCTCAACGTGATTAGATCCGGGGTGTCGATGGTCCCGCGCAACCGCAAGGAGCGCTCCATCCTCAAGGACCTCTCGGTGAAGGACAACCTCTCCATGGCGTACTTCACCAGCGCCCACAAGGGTCTGGTCATTCACACCCGCGAGGAGAACATCCGCTTTGAGGAAAAGCGGCTGCAAACCAACATCCGGGTTGGGAATCCCAACGATCGGATTACCTCGCTCAGTGGCGGCAACCAGCAGAAGGTGGTGTTTTCCCGCTGGTTCGGCCTGGAGAGCGACGTGTTTATCCTGGACAACCCCACCCAGGGAATCGATGTGGGAGCAAAATTCGAGATTTATCAGCTGATTAACAAGCTCGTGGAAACCGGCAAGAGCGTCATCATGTTCAGTTCCGAGTTTCCCGAAATCTACAAGATCGCCGACCGGTGCATCGTGATGTACAAGGGTGAGATCAACAAAGAGTTCACCCGGGGCGATTTGAACGAGGTGGACGTCATGTACTACGCGACCGGATCCAACAGAAAGGCTGGCTGACCATGCAGAATATATTCGCTCAACGGGACTGGAAGGGTATTCTGAAGTACCTCTTCATTCACTACAACTACATCTTCTCGTTTGCCCTGCTGCTGATCGTGGGGCGTTTCGCCAGTGATCAGTTTCTCAGCGTGGCGAGCATTTCCAACCTGGTGCGCTCCTCGGTGTTTATCGGGATTATCGCACTGGGCATGACGCTCACGATCATTTCGGGGAACATCGATCTCTCGGTGGGCTCGATCCTCGCTTTGGCGGCGGCAATTTCGGTGTCGGTGTTTAACAGTAGCGGCAGCGCGCTGCAGGCGTTGATTGTGGCGGCGGCGGCCGGCGCCGGGTTGGGTCTGATTAACGGGCTATTCGTGGGCTACGCCCGAATGGCCTCGTTTATCGTGACCTTGGCCACGATGGTGGCGTACCGATCCCTCACCGTGCAGATGGGCCAGGGTGGTCCGCTGCTTACCGACAACGCGCTGTATTTCGAACACCTCCGCTTGATCGGGTATGGTCGCCTCGGCGGACCGCGGGGACTGCCGTATCTGGCGCTCATTTTTGTGGCGCTCACATTGATCATGTGGTTCGTCATGAACAAGACCAAGTTCGGCCGGTACGTATACGCCGTGGGGTCCAACGAGAAGGCCGCCAAGCTCACCGGTATCCGCGTCACCGGGGTGAAGGTCTCGATCTTCACCATCACCGGACTGCTTACCGGCATCGCGGCATTTCTGTACGCGGCGCGCTTCGGGTCGGTGGACGTGGCCACCGCCGGGCGCATGTTCGAGCTGGATGTGATCGCCGCCGTGGCAATCGGGGGAACGATGATGTCCGGAGGACGCGGCACCGTACAGGGGACGTTCTTCGGAGCAGTAATCATTTACTCCATCGACGCGATCCTTTCCGCCTATCAGGTCCCGGCGTTCGTGAACGACTTCATAAAGGGTGTGCTCATCCTCGGCGCCGTGCTGCTGCAAAAAGTGCTGGACCGCACCCGCGACGAGTAACTAGCGCCACGCACCACCTCCGAAAGGACCAATTGCGCTCGCCGGCTACCAGCTAGCAGCTACCGGCTACCGGCTCCCGGCAGACCGGTAGACCGGCAGACCCGTAGAAAAGTGCAAACAAAAAGGTTTGACCGGG
>JBMCMH010000168.1:0-5001 GCA_048614515.1 Alkalispirochaeta sp.
AGAGGTTTCCGTATGGCAAAACGCATTCTCGTGGTAGATGATTCAGCAGCTGTTCGTCAGAGCGTTTCCTACGTTTTGGACCAAGCCGGGTACGAGATCGTGCAGGCGGTGGATGGGAGCGATGCGCTCACAAAACTTGACGGGTCTCCGTTCCATTTGGTGGTGACCGACGTCAACATGCCGAATATGGACGGCATAGAACTGACTGCCAAGATTCGTGCTACCGACGACTACAAGTTTACTCCAATTGTGGTGCTTACCACGGAGTCGCAGAGTGAAAAGATGAACGCCGGTAAAGAGGCGGGAGCAACCGGGTGGATCGTGAAGCCCTTTAATTCCGACAAGCTTCTCCAGGTGGTGAAGCGGCTTGCCGGATAAGTGGAGGCGCGATGAACGCAGTCACGGCCCTGTTACTTTCGCTGCTTGTGCACCTGGGGGGAGTAGAACTCGATACAACTCGGGATGCAGCGCTCCAATGGTATGAGCGCTCCCAACTCTCCGGTCAGTGGGAGCTGGAGGCTGCCCGGTCAGGGGCATACCGGTTTGTTTCAGATGAGGATCTGGTGATTGTGGAGCGTTTACGAGAAGCTCCGCTCACCTATACGGTGCTGTACTACGAGGGGGTAGATCGTGCCTCCGGTGGGGGGACTGCTCCTATACCTCGGACGCTGCGGTCACTGGGTACCGTGAATCTCCAACCGCAGGCGCAGAACCTACGCGCCCCGCGATCTTCGCGCGGTGAGGTTACGGTGAACCTCCCGGACATTGCGGTGGCCTGGACGGAGCGCGCGGCATCCGAGACCGATGATTCTGCGGATGATTCCGTCGATGATTCCGATACCGAAGAATCCTCCGAAACAACTCAGTCTTCCACTGAAGAGCGCCCAGGAGGCACCGTTACGGTGACGATTACACCGGGCCAGTGGACCGCCCACCATACCGGTACGGACCAAGTGATCGTACTGCAGGTTCGCTGATCCAAACCTAGGTTTCAAAGTCCCCCGGCCGCCACTGCGCCGTGTTCCTCGCTGTGTACTTCCCCACTATGATCCCGAAACCTCCTTGTGGTCGTTCGGGGTTTGCCCATCGGTCATCTCATGATAATATCACCGAAAGAGAATCGTAACCAAATCGTGGAGGAAAAGAAATGAAAACTAAAGCCGTACGAATGTATGGAAAAAAAGATCTTCGGTTGGAAGAATTTGAGCTGCCGCAGATCGGACCGGGGGAGATCCTGGCCCATGTCATATCAGACGACCTGTGCATGTCTTCTTATAAGGCTGCTAAACAAGGAAGCGACCACAAACGGGTTCCCAATGATATCGCAGAACACCCGGTTATTATCGGCCACGAGTTCTGCGGGGAGATCGTGGAGGTCGGAGATAAATGGAAGGATGCGTTCAAACCGGGGCAACGCTTCTCTATTCAGCCGGCGCTTAACTACAAGGGCAGTCTGGATGCTCCCGGATATTCCTACCATTACATTGGAGGAGACGCCACCTACGTGGTCATTCCTGAAGAGGTGATGGGGCAGGATTGTTTGTTGGAGTACACCGGGGACGCATTCTTCCTCGGTTCCTTGGCGGAGCCGGTATCCTGCGTGGCCGGCGCGTTCCACGCAAATTATCACACCACTCAAGGATCGTATGAGCACACGATGGGAATCGTGGAGGGCGGAAAAACCGCGATTCTCGCCGGTGTCGGCCCCATGGGACTCGCGGCGATCGATTATGCCGTGCACAACCCTCGCAAGCCCGGGCTGCTGGTGGTCACCGATATTGATCAAGCGCGCCTGGATCGGGCCGCCTCGATCTATTCCGTGGAAGAGGCCCGCGCCAACGGCGTTGAGCTGCACTACGTAAATACCGCCGACGTTGATGACGCCGATGCCGCGCTGTTCGAGTATACCGGCGGAACCGGGTTCGACGACGTCTTCGTGTTTGCGCCGGTGCGCCCGGTGGTGGAGCAGGGAGACCGCATTCTCGGCAAGGACGGATGCCTGAACTTCTTCGCCGGTCCCACCGATCCGGAGTTCAAGGCGGAATTCAACTTTTACGACGTCCACTACGCCAGTCACCACATCGTGGGAACCTCCGGCGGCAACACAGACGATATGCGCGAGGCACTGGATCTCATGGGACGGGGAATCATCAATCCCGCCGCCATGGTCACTCACGTCGGCGGGCTCAACGCAGCGGCGGAAACCACGCTCAATCTGCCGAATATCCCCGGCGGAAAGAAGCTGATCTATACCAACAAAAACATGCCGCTGGTAAGTATCGATGAGTTTGCCGAGCGCGGGGCCACAGACCCGTTCTACGCGGAGTTGGCACGGATCTGTGAGCGGCACAACAACCTCTGGAACCAAGAAGCCGAGCAGTACGTGCTTGAAAACGCGCCGGAGATTTAGTACCCATCTGTCGTGATACGAATAATGTTTGTGTGTACCGGCAATATCTGCCGGAGTCCCCTCGCGCATCGGCTGCTTGAACGAGAGCTCGATGCCCGGGGTCTTGGGGATCACGTTCAGGTGGAGTCTTCCGGAATAGGCGCGTGGCACGTGGGTGAAGACGCCGACTCCCGCATGCGCCGAACCGCGGCCCAGCATGGGGTGGCGCTACACCATCCGGCGCGGCAGCTAAGCCGTGAGGATGTGGCCGAGTATGATGTGCTGTTTGCCATGGCGCAGGGGCACTACCGGGATATTCGGTCCCTCGGGGAGGCAGATATCGGAGAGAAGCTGTACCTCTTTCGGCAGTTTGACCCGGAACTCACGTCCGGGGACGAGCCGCTTGCCCGTACGAGCGCCCCCGATGTGCCGGATCCGTACTACGGCGGTGCGCAAGGATTTGAGGACGTGTATAATATGGTGGAACGGACGTGTCGCGCGATCGTCGATCGAATTGCGCAGGGGGGTCTTCCATGAGTTCACCTGACAAGCTTGAGCGCATACGACTCACCGCTTCATCCGTCCAGCAGGCGGTCGTTCAGATCGCCGGCGACGGGGTCGCGGTGCGTTCCGAGGAGTCAATCGGCGGAGGGAGCATCAACGACACGCGCCGGATTACTCTCACCAACGGAGAACACCTCTTCCTGAAGACAAATTCGCAGGCTCACGTCGACCTCTTTGCCGAGGAAGCGCGGGGCCTTTTGGCGTTGCAGCAGGCGCGCGGCCCGCGGGTACCTACGCCGTTAGGCCTCTTCGAGACGAGAGATGCCCAGTTTCTAGTGATGGAATGGATCGCTTCCGGCCGACCAGGTGGTGATTTCTGGGCACGATTTGGCGGGGACCTGGCCCGGATGCACCGGACAAATCGCGCGCCCCGCTGCGGATTCTCGCACGACAACCATATCGGCGCCACGGAGCAACCCAATGGGTGGATGGTGAGCTGGCACGAGTTCTTTGGGGAGCGACGATTGCTCTTTCAGGTTGAGCTGGCCCGCAAACATGGTCGCGCCGACGCTGCAATGGAACAAGGAGTCCGCGCGATCGTGAAGAAGCTTCCCGAGCTGATTCCCGCCGTGGATGAGGGCGGTGCATCGATTCTCCACGGCGACTTGTGGGGCGGCAATTATATGGTCTCCGACAACAACGAACCGGTTCTGATCGATCCGGCAGTCTACTACGGGCACCGGGAAGCGGATCTGGCGATGACGCACCTCTTCGGGGGATTCTCCCCCGAATTTTATCGCGCCTACCAGGCGGAATGGCCGTTGGTTCCGGGGTATGAGCAGCGCAGAGACATCTACAATCTCTACCACCTGCTCAATCACCTGAATCTTTTTGGAGGAAGCTACGCCGGAAGCTGCCGTGCTATTATTCGCAGGTTTTCGTAGAAACGTGTGTGCCGGGGTAGTGCTGCTGGTGGTAGCCGGATCCGGACATGGACAGGATACCTCCGTGGAGGTGGACACCGTCCGAGCTCGGGTGCAGCCGGATCTTGAAATCGAGCTGCCCTCGGGAATTATCGAGCAGAAGTCCACTATTCCCGTGGGGAACGCCGCCTTTGCGGTGGAATCCACGATCGACTTCGTCACCGGTTCCATCGCCGGCGATGTGTCACTGAACCGTTACTTCAGATCGGTCAGTCTGGCGCCGTTCGTTTCGCTTGGGGTAGATGCATCAACGGAACCACCGTTGGTGCCGGAAACCACGGAGACGGTGGATCGGAGCCGCCACGTGCGCGTCGGCACTGATTGGTCCATAGCGGCAAGCACGTTCCAGCTATCCGTCGAGCTTCGCGAAGACACTCGGTTTTCCTACAACGGCGATGCGTCGCAGACGCTGGATCTTTTTCCCACGGTAGCGTGGGAAGTCTCCGATCTCCGGCCGGCACTGCCGTCCCAGACGCCGGAGACGGTGGGGGGCTGGTTTCGTCTGGAATTTACGCAGCGCGCTCATGTAGACTCCTCGTCCGCCGTGGACCTACGGGGGAGAATCGCCGGACTCCTTCACCACCGCGCCTTTGAGCGGTGGCGGTGGCGCCATCGGATGGAACTGTATTCACCATTGGTGGTGTGGAATCGCGCCCGGAGTGAGCGCGTCGGACTGGGGGGCTTTGATTCGGTCCGCGGTTTCGACGAGGGGGCGATTCGTACGCGCCGCGGCGTGTTCTCGGCCAACACCGCTTCGTTCAACTTGGGGTCCGACGATGAAACGGGCGATACGATCGAACACATCCGCTTCCATTCTTTGCGAGCATTGGCGGTGGGTGATGTCGCGCTGTATCAGAACAGCCATGACCTGACCGCCATTCCGCGCGCCATGGCCGGGGTAGGAACCGGTATTGCCACCACCGTATCTGCCCCGGGAGGGATTCATCTGGATATGGAAGCCTACGTGACGATACCGGTGGAGGCCGGACTACTGCCGGTGATCTATGTTCGCAGCTCCCTGTTCTCGCTGGCCACGGATATCGATGATGTAGACGGGTAGGGCGATGTACTTCTGCGGTGCGCGTCGTAGTCGACATCGTCGGCGACTCCCCATACCGCTACGGC
>JBMCMH010000169.1:0-4982 GCA_048614515.1 Alkalispirochaeta sp.
ACCACGGAACGCGGTCATCTCCGTCATGAGACGTCGTTACCTCACGAGAGGTCGTTCAGCGGGCGCCTCCGAGCGGGCCCATTCCACTTCAAAATGCGTACCTCCCTCGCCCGAGAACTCCACATAGCCCCCCAATTGATCCACCAAGATTCGTACCAGTCGCATGCCGAGCGACCGCGGAGACCCCTCGGCGGCGGCGGGGGTAAGCCCGATACCGTTATCGGTCACGGTGAGCCGATACCGGTTGGAATCGCGCACGGTAAACGTCACTGAAATTTGTCCAGGACGTCCATCGGGGAACGCATGCCGATACACGTTGGTGAGCAGCTCATTCAGGATGATCCCGCAGGGGATAGCGTGCTCAATACCGAGTTCGATTTCATCAACCTCCAACTCAATATCAATCGTATCACCCCGGCCGTAGGCGTTTCTGAGGTCGTACACAAGCTCCCGGATGTAGGAGGCCATGTCCACCTCGGAGAGATTCTCGGTACCGTACAAACTCTCATGGACACGAGCGATTGAGTAAATGCGATTCTTGCTTTCGTCGAAGGCGATCATGGCGGCATCTACCGAATCTACGTTCTCCGCCTGCAACGAGAGGAGGCTTGCGATGACGTTGAGGTTATTCTTCACTCGGTGGTGTATCTCACGCACCAGAGCATCTTTCTCCGTGGCGGCGGCGATGAGTTGTTGCTCTCGACGGTGAACCCGGGCCTTCATGTCTCCAAAGCGGTAGAGCAGGACATCCAACTCCGCAAAGGAATACCCACTCTGCTGCACGGCTGCCTCCACCTCCACCGTCTCCCGATCGATCGCCGCCGCAAAGTCCATGAGCGGATTCACAACTCGCCCCCGCAGGTGGTGGCGAAATAGGAACAAGGTAAGCACCGAGATTCCCGCCACGGCAATTATCGTTCCGACAAACAGCCACACCACGGGAGCAAACGCGGTGAGGAGCGGTTCGGATACCACCACGGTCCAACCGGTGGCTCCGTCGCGAACGGCGGAATAGAGCGCGATCCGTCCATCCTGCCGGGCGATGGTGGTTGCCGAGAGGCCGGCTCCAACCTGCTGCATCACCGCGAGATCGCCCAGGTTTGCTTGGCGCTGCACCAGGGAAAAATCGGGATGGGCGATGACGTTGCCATAGCGATCGGTGAGAAACACCGTCTGATTGCTTCCACGGGGAGCATGTTCCGACAACTGCTGTTGGAGAAGCTCTAAGTTGAGTTCAGCGGCGATGCCGTGAGTGAACCCCCGGGGCCGTTGCGCTACGGTCACGACGATCGTCTCGGCGATGGAACTATAATAGGGCACCGTAAGGGTCATCGTTCCCAGTACAGAAACCCCCGGCACCAGGCCGGAAAGATCGGTCTCAGCCGCCCCGCCGTCCGGCACCGAGTCTACCACCTGAAACCCGTCATCCAGCGCCACCACCCGGTGAAACGTGGCGGAGGACCCATCGCGACCGAGACCGATCATCAAGTTAATCCGCTCATCGAGCCGGCCGGCGCTATCGATAAGCGTTAGGTTCAGGAGCTGGTGCACCCCCTCCAAATACACCCCCACCACGCCTTGAAACCACATCGCATCCCGCACGTGCCGCGATTCCACCTGGTCTCGTTGGATAGCGAGCGTAAATACAAACTGGAGAAATAGAATTACCACCACCGGCAGGAGAAACCATCGCAGCAGCGTGGCCCGAATAATGCGGTCTAAGGACCAGTGGTGCACCATCATTGTCCCAAACTCACACCGTAGTCGGTGACATGGACAAACTGCCCCCGTTCCACCCGAACGATCTCCGCCGACGGCTCCACGTCTCCGTATTCGTTCACAGTGAGCCGCCCGGTGAGCGTATCAAACCGGTCCAACGATACGAGCGCCGTCCGCAGCTCCTCCGCATCCACGCCGGCGTCCTCCAGCGCGCGGGCCACCACCATAACCGCGTCATACGCGTTGCCGGCGGCAAACGACGGCACCCGCCCAAATCGCTGCAAAAACCGCTGCTGAAAATCGGCCCCCTCCGGCGTAGTCTCCAAGGCGGGATACGACATCTTTGCAAGGGTCATTTCATGTACCGCCTCTCCCCCCATCGTTGTGAGGGCCTCCGTGGCGGCCCACCCACTCCCTAGAAGATGCCAGTCGTGATCCACCGACCGGAGAGCCTGCGAGAACCGCGCGGTATCCGTAGCTGAACCTACGATGAGCACCCCCTGCGGGTCCTCACGAGCGATCGCCTGAATCACGTGGTTCCACCGGCCTCTCTGGGACAGGTTGATCGCAAACTCGCGGACAACCTCACCACCTTCCGCGGCGAGACCGTGAGAAAACGCATCGGCGTACGCCGTAGAGTATTCGGCGTTGGTGGTATCCGCGATCACGGCTACGCGCGCTACTCCCAGATCCTGCACGGCGTAGGCCCCCAGCGCGGCCGCCGAAAGATCATGGGCCGCCTGCAGGCGAACAAAGAAGTCATCCCGTCCGGAAACCTCCGCGGTAGAGACGGTGGGACTCACATACAGGGGACCGGACTCGGCAACGAGTTCAGCCACTGCAACCCCCGCCACCGAGGTCATCGGCCCGATCACCACCTCCACGCCATCCTTCCGAAACGTCCGCACCAGTTCGCGCGCCACCTGTTGATGACTCTGGTCGTCGTGCGGTTCGAGGCGGAGCGGTTTGCCCCGGACGCCGCCGGCGGCGTTGATCGTTTCTACGGCCAGACGGGCGCCGTTTCGCCCTTGTACTCCCAAATCGGCTCCACTCCCAGTCAGCGGTCCTTGAAACCCGATGGCGATAGGCCGTGGGCTGCAGCCGGTGAAAAGGAGTCCCACCAGGGCGGCAAACGCCGCCGTCATGAGGAAACATATATTCAGTTTCAAAATTTTGTACCGCTCACGCTTCAGAATAGTGCACCCGTGGTCCGCGCGCAATCGTATACAATTTGACGATCGGTCACCCTGGGGATACCCTTATAGGTATATGGAACATCGAACACTTGGAACCTCTGAACTGAACGTCTCCGCCGTCGGGCTCGGAACGTGGGCAATGGGCGACGATTTCTTCGGTCATGTCGACGACGCCGAATCGATCGCCGCGATCCACTCCGCCCTTGATCATGGAATCACGCTCATCGACACCGCCCCCGCCTACGGCGCCGGTCACGCGGAAGAAGTCGTAGGAAAAGCCCTGAAAGGCCATCGAGACAAGGCGGTGGTCGCTACCAAATGCGGCATTGTCCGCACCAAGGATGATTTCGTGCGCAATCTGAAGCCGGAATCGATCCGACAGGAAATTGACGATTCCCTGCGACGCCTCGGCGTGGACACGATCGACCTGTACCAAATTCACTGGCCCGATCCCGACACGCCGCTTGAGGATACCGTGGCGGAATTGCTGAAACACCAGAAGGCCGGCAAGTTTCGGTATCTCGGCGTGTCCAATTTTCCACCGAACCTTCTGGACGAGATCCGCGGAATGGCCGACATCATCAGCACGCAACCGCAGTACTCGATGCTGGAACGCCGCATCGAGAATGACGTACTCCCGTATGCGCGAGAGCACGATCTGGGGGTGCTCAGTTACGGAACCCTCGCCGGCGGTATTCTCACCGGCAAGTATACCGAAATTCCGGAGTTTGAAGAGGGCGACAATCGCGCCGCGTTCTACGACTTTTTCAAGGAACCGGTCTGGAGCGGCATCCAGAAGCTCCTGTATGAACTGCAGATGATCGCCACAGAACGCGGGGCAACCCCCGCCCAAGCAGCAATCAACTGGACGTTCCAGCAACCGGGCATCACCACGGCGCTCGTGGGAGCCAAGCGCCCCGATCAAGCGGAGGCCAACGCCGCCGCCGGCGAATTCTTGCTCACTGCCGGGGAGATAAAAACGATCACCGCCGCCATCGACGAGCATGTAAGGAGACAGTAGTTATGCAGTATACCTTCTTAGGCAAGAGCGGGCTCCGCGTGAGCGAACTGGCTCTGGGCACCATGACCTTCGGCCGCGAGACGACCAAGGAAGATTCCTTCCGCATTATGGATGAGTACGCCGCCCAGGGGGGTATCTTCCTGGACACCGCCAACGTGTACTCCACCGGCATCTCCGAAGAGATCGTGGGGGAGTGGCTGGCCGGCAAGAACCGCCGCGACTTTGTCCTGGCCACAAAGGTGCGCTTTCCCATGGGCCCCGGCCCCAACGAGGCGGGGGTCAGCCGCAAACACATCCTCGAGAGCGTGGAAGACAGTCTCCGCCGCCTGAAGACGGACTACATCGACCTCTACCAGGTGCACTGCTGGGACCCCTACACGCCGTTGGAGGAAACGCTCACCACCCTGGACCGCCTCGTGCAGGACGGAAAAGTCCGCTACCTGGGAAGCAGCAACTACACCGGCTACCAGCTGGAGCGGGCGCTCACCCTGCAACAGCAACGCGGTCTGGAACCGTTCGTCTGCCACCAACCGCAATACAACCTCCTGGAGCGTACCACCGAATGGGAAGTGCTTCCCGTCTGCCGGGACCACGGCCTTGGGGTGATTCCCTGGAGTCCGCTCCGTGGCGGCTGGCTCACCGGCAAGTTTCGGCGGGAAATGGACGGAGCCCCACAGGGCACGCGCATCCACCAGGCGGAGCAGGAGGGGTGGCACGAGAAATGGAGCCGGTACAACACCGATGACACCTGGCATCTGATCGACGCGCTCATCGAGGTGTCCGAGCGGGTGGAAAAAGAACCCTCCCAGGTAGCCATTAACTGGCTCACCCAGCGCCCCGGCGTCACCGCCCCCATCGTGGGGGCCCGCACCCTGGAGCAGCTCACCACCAATCTGGGCTCCGTAGGCTGGTCCCTCTCGGCGACGGACATGCAGCTCCTCACCCGCGCCAGCGAGCCCGGTCCGGCCTACCCCTACGACTTCGTCACGGAGCTGCAGGAGAATCGGTAGGTCATTCGGACCACATAGGTCGAACCGAAGGTTCCG
>JBMCMH010000170.1:0-4966 GCA_048614515.1 Alkalispirochaeta sp.
GCGCCGGCCCGCCCGGTCCTCCGCCGGCGCGGACGATCCAGGTGAACGATAGGAATCCCGCCGCTCGGTATCAACGAGATCGTAGGAGACCGTTCCCACCGAATAAGGACCGGTGGGTTCCGGGAGATCGCGCACCGGCATCGCGATACCCCACAGGAAGCCCAGGACGATCACGAAGAGGGCCACGACGACGGTACCGACGATACCGGCGATTGCCACCGGGCGCCGCCGTGTTCACTGCTGGAATGCCTTTGCCACGCCCCCACCATACGACTAACAAAGCGGCAGGAGAATATAGCGACTGACCGTGGCCGCCTACCGCAGTAGTGTTATCGCCCGAAATTTGCGATACTACCCCTCACATGAACACACAAAATTGGGACTCACAGACACCGGTCATCCTCGTCACCAACGACGACGGCATCGGCTCTCCCGGATTGATCGCCGCCGTGGAGGCGATCCGCCACCTCGGCCACGTGGTGGTGGCCGCTCCCACCGAGCAGCAGACCGCCCGGGGTAGAAGCCTCGTTGGCGACCGCAACGATCACTTTCACGCGATCGAACTGCCCACCGCCGTGGATCAGGGGAGCGACCACGGACCGATTCACGCCTGGCACATAAACGCCTCGCCGGCGCTGGTGGTGCGCCACGCATTGGCGGTCTTTTTCCACGACCGGTACCCGGATCTGGTGGTTTCCGGGATCAACTACGGCGAGAACCTGGGCAATAACATTATGATCTCGGGTACTTTGGGGGCTGCCTTTCAGGCCGCCGCGCAGGGCGTGCCGGCGCTGGCAGTTTCCCGGCAGACGGATATCGGCCACCATTTCTCATACGGAGATTTGGACTGGGCCGATGCCACCCGCGTCACACGACGCTGGGCGCAGCGGATGGTGGAACTCACCTTTCGCGGCGCGTACCATCCCCCGGACGGGCGTGTCCCCGCCGACGGATCTACCGCGCATCCCGCCGCGGAGGTTCCCTTCGATGTGCTCAAACTTGATATTCCCGACCCGTGCCCCGAGGGCACCGAGGAGCGCATCACGAGCCTCTCCCAGCGCCACTACTTTATGTCCCACTTGGATAATCCAACCCCGGAGACGCCGATTCGTGCTGCCACCACCCATGTGGACGTGGATCCCGTCGGCCTCGCCGCCGATGATGATATCTACGCGATCGCCGTGGACCGGGTCGTCTCAGTGACGCCCCTGCAAATGGACAGCACCGCGCCCCTCTCTCCGGCGCGGGACCTGTTACTGGGAACTTCGGCACGGTAGGTTTGCTGGTGAGCACCCATCCCCCGGACCAGGACCGGAACCCCTCGCCGGACCAGACCGCCTCGCCGGATCAGCTCTCCTCCGGTGACATTGATCACGGCCAACGGCTGGTGCGTCGGTTTGCCCTGCTCAACGGGATCTCCGTGGCGCTGCTCATGGACAGCATGCTCATCTTGTACGCCATTCGAAACGGGGTGAGTGATTCCGCCGTGGCGGTGCTGGTCTCGTTTATTCATCTCACCATGCCGCTGGTGATCGTAGGGAAGGGGCTCATCGCCCGCATCGGCGCCGCCCGCACCTGGGGAATGGGGTGGTTTCTGCGAAACGTCTCCGCTGCAGTGATGATTGTGGCGCCGTTTCTGCCGCCGGAGGTGCCGCAGTACGCCCGGACGGGGGTGATACTGCTGGGGGGCTTCGGCTTCGCCGCGTTTCGGTCGATCGGTCTGGTGGGCAACTCACCCCTGATCGGGGAGATCACCCGCAGTGGCGACCGGGGACGGTTTCTTTCGGGAAACTGGGTGCGCGCCACCACCACGCAGATGTTGACACTGGTGGCGGTAATCTTCCTCTTGCAGTACGCCCCGGAGACGTGGATGTTCCAGGTGGTGATCGGCTTTGCCGCGGCCCTGGGCATGTACGTGGGAATCGTCCTCTCCCGGGTGCCGGAGTCCGACGTGCCGCGAATATCGGCGCAGAAGCCGCTGCGGGAGGTGTTCTCCCGGGTGTGGCGAATCACCCGCATGCGCAAGCTGCTCTTTGCCTGGGCGGCGAGCTTTGCCGCGTTCACCCTGGTGATCCCCTTTGCGGTGATTACCCTCAAAAACGGCTACGGCCTCTCCGATTACCAGGCGCTGAGCTTTACCCTCTTCACCCTCAGCGGCGGGATCGTCGCCAGCCTGGTAAACGGCATCGTTGCCGATCGGGTGGGCCCCCGGCCGCTTCTCATCGTCTACGTCACCACGCTGGCCCTCATCGCCGGATACTGGGCGGTGGCACCGGCAACCCTATCGGTGATCCCCACGGCGTTGGTGTTCTTCCTCGGCGGCTACAGCAAGTTCGGCATTCTGGCGGTAAGCAACCACTACTTCCTGGATATCGCCGACGGCGCCGACCGGGTGGGGAGCTCCATGATCCTCCGGGCAACCTCCGGCGCGGTGGCGGGGCTCATCGGCTCCGTGTTGGGTGGCGGCATCCTGGAGTCCCTGCACCGGCTGGGATTTGGGGGGATCGACATTTACCGAAACTACTTTCGCATCGCGATCCTGGTCTTCGTTATACTCATCCCCGTGGTTCGTGCCCTGGATCGCCTGGAAGAATGGCCCGTACGGCGGGCGGCATTGCTGCTCCTGCAACCGTGGCGCATCGTGCGGATGCGCCGCGAGCGAACCCGCGCCGAAGCTCAGAACACCTGATACTCGACTACCTCGTCTATTTTGATCAACACTCGCACCTGCGCCTCGTAGGTGCCGCTCACGGTGCGGACACGCGGGGGCCGGTCCAACAGTACGCTACCCACCACTTCCCGCGGTCGGTTGAAGGTGGTTCCCCGTAAGTAGTCGCGAATCGCCTGGTGAATCGCCTCCTCCATCGCCTGGAACTTGCCCGGCAGACCGTCGAGGAGCGGCGCACTCCCGGTACCGCCGCTGCGTTCGGTATCCATCGCGCGCCACGCCTCGAGCCGCCGCACATCGCCGTCGGAAAGCGCAAAATCGATCTGTCCGTAGATCGTGTTGTCCCGGTTGCGCGCGTCTCGCAGATCCCGCAACCGCAATCGCGGATCCCCCCAGGCGATCTCGCCCACCCGCTCCAACTCAAAATAGCGCGTCACCCCTCGGGCGGCATACTCCGGCGTGTAGACAAAGTCCCACCCGAAGATCATCCCCGAAAGCACATACTGCGCCTCCCGCAGGAGCCGCTCCTCCGCATCGGTGTCGGGATGGATAATTCGGTCTTCGGTCGCCCACACCTCCAGGGTGATCTCCCCGTTAAACGGCGCCGGCGGCGCCGGGGTCTGGGCCGCCACCGGTGCGGATAACGTAATCATCCCACCAAGCAGCGCCACCGCCAAGAGCAGGGGATACCGAGGAATCGGAAATCTTAGGTCGAACCCGCAGGGTTCCGCGCTGCGGCCCCGCTTCAGCACACGTCTCACCCCATCAGTATCGGTGGGGTGGGCTGTATTCACAATCCTGTTACGCGACAACGTTCAGCTATGAGTTGAAGAAAGAACGAATTTTACGCTTGCCAGGTCTTAGATTCAGGACTTATAATTTTGAGATAAATGATTTTAATGAATTGAAGTATTCATTATTAAATCACTACAGTTCTCGGTGATTAGGAGAACAATATGAACCAGTTACGGCAGCTATTAACCTGGGTTTCTTGGACTCTCATCGCAATGACTATCGTGGTAGCTTGTGATATCGGAGGCGGTAGCGGAGGAGGTGGATCAACCGAAAGTCCCACCGATCAAGGGGTAGACCCGGTACCATTCGTTTTTACCGTACAGACGGATCTCGAGGGAGCTTCAGACAACGATCAGTTCACGATTCCGGTAGAATGGGGAACGTTCATGTTCGACGTAGATTGGGGCGACGGCAATACCGAAACTGCGGTCTATGAAGCGATAACTCACACCTATGACTCACCGGGAGAGTACGATATATCGATTTCCGGAACGTTTCCGCATTTGTCCTTTCCGTCTGAGACCGAGAATGGCGACGCCGGGAAGCTGGTGGACGTCAAGCAATGGGGAACCAATCAATGGGGGACCATGCGCAACGCGTTCCGCAACTGTGTGAACCTATCCGGCTTCTCCGCGACGGACGCGCCCGATCTTTCCGGCGTCACCGAAGCGTACTCGATGTTCAATGGAGCTACCTCGTTCAACGACGATCTCAGTGATTGGGACGTCTCTACCGTAGAGAAGATCCAGTTCATGTTCTCCGATGCCAGCAAATTCAACGGCGATATCAGCACGTGGGATGTCGGCAACGTTCAGGATATGACCGCGTTATTTCAAAACGCCGAGGCTTTTGACGGTGACCTCAGCGGCTGGGACGTTTCGTCAGTGAACGACATGTCTTCCATGTTCTTCAACGCCACGGAGTTCAATGGAGACATCAGCAACTGGGACGTTGCATCGGTGGAGGACATGCGTTCCATGTTTTCCGGAGCAAGCTCTTTCAATGGCGATATCGGTGGTTGGGATGTGAGCAATGTCACCACGATGGAGGGAATGTTTGGCGGCGCGAGCTCGTTCAACCGCGATATTGGCGATTGGGATGTCAGTAGCGTGACGGCGATGCAAAACATGTTCGACGGGGCTGCCGCATTCAATCAGGACATCTCGGCCTGGGACGTTTCGGCTGTGACGGGCATCACCGATCCGGTGTTTAGGGGCGGCATGGAATCGATGTTTCGGGATGCGACCGCATTCAACCAGGACCTTTCAACGTGGGATGTGAGTAACGTTCTGTCGTTCGACTTCATGTTCATGGGATCCTCGTCGTTCGACAGTGACCTGAGCAACTGGGATGTCGGTGGGGCGACGCAAATGCGTTACATGTTTTCCGGAGCCTCATCCTTCTCCAGTAATCTGGGCGGTTGGGATATTTCAAACGTCACCGACATGGAAGCGATGCTGTCTTTGAGCGGAATGACCACTTCAGACTACTCGTCCACTTTGA